>JBDLWG010000174.1:0-2853 GCA_039804385.1 Bacteroidota bacterium | reverse complement strand
TTTTCGCAGATTGGTACGGATTTTTTCAAAAAAATCCGTACCAATCTGCGAAAATCCGTAAAAATCCGTACATCTATTGTCCAACTCTGCGTCATCTGTGTTCCAATTACATCATTTATGTACACCATTCGGTTGAAGTGGCATTGTAATCGCCGATACTTTCCGTTTTCTATCCAAAAAATTGCCAATACGCGTCAATGCATCTTCCAAAATTTGCGTATTTGGCAGGAATACAATTCTAAAATGATCCTTGGTTGGATAATTAAAACCATTGCCCGCTACGACCAAAATGCGTTCCTCTTCCAATAAATCATATACAAATTCATTATCCGATTTAAACGTAAACTGTTGTAAATCAATCTTTGGGAAGATATACAACGAGCCTTTTGGACGTGTACAACTCAGTCCTTGAATCGCATTTATCTTATCATAACAAAGTTGCATTTGTTGATGCAAACGACCTGTAGGCAACACCAAATCGTGAATGCTTTGATAACCGCCCAATGCCGTTTGAATCCCAATTTGAGCAAACACATTACTGCATAAACGCATACTTGCAAGCAATGTCAAGCCTTCAACATAGCTTTTTGCCCTTGTTTTCGCCCCAGTCAAGATTAGCCAGCCACCCCGAAAACCTGCTGCCCGATAATTTTTAGACAATCCACCCATCACAACCGCCAAAGTATCCTGCACCATATTTGCAATTGTATAATGCACCGCCCCATCATATAGGATTTTATCATAAATTTCATCCGAAAAAATAACCAAGCGATACTTTTCCGCCAAATGCACCATTTGTTCCAATATATGTTTTTCATATACCGCACCAGTTGGATTATTCGGGTTGATAATGACAAGTGCTTTTGTTTTTTTAGTGATTTTGTTTTCCAAATCCACTAAATCAGGATTCCAATCCGCCGCCTCATCACACCTATAATGTACCGCATTGCCACCCGCCAAACCGACCGAAGCCGTCCAAAGTGGATAATCAGGCGCGGGAACAAGGACTTCATCGCCCTCATTCAACAAGGCATTCAAACTCAAAACGATTAATTCGCTCACGCCATTGCCAATAAAAACGTCTTCAATTTGCGTATTTTTCACGCCCAAACTCTGATAATACTGCATAACGGCTTTGCGCGCCGCAAATAAACCGCGAGAATCGGCATAACCTTGTGCATCTCGAATATTGTCGATGATGTCATGTACAATTTCGTCAGGCGTATCGAACCCAAAAGCAGCAGGATTCCCAATATTCAAACCGACAATTTTGAACCCTTGTTGTTGCAATTGCAATGCTTTTTCGTAAACGGGTCCCCGAATATCATAGCGCAATGATTCTAAACGATTGCTTTTTTTAAAAGACATTTTCAAAAAAAAATTATAATGATTTGATAATTAATGGTTTATACAACGAACATTTAAAGTTGAATGATTTCACCTTCTTCACAAATGCTAAATCCTTGATTGATAACACTTTGCCTTGCTGGTGTTTGCCTCAAACAGGGGTTCGTATGATTAAAATGAATAAACTTAATCTTCGATTTTTCCACACTTTTTTCAAATAAACGAATGGTTTCTTCCATAAATGGATGTGGAATTTCACTCATATTTCGATTCGGAATTTCACCATTTTGATAAAAAGTAGCATCCAATAACGCATCATCCACCATTCCAACTTCTTTGATAATATCGCGCTGCCATTTTGACCATTTATCAATGTCTGGAATAAACAACACTTTTTTCTGATGCGTCGAAATGATATAACCCACCGTTTCCGAAAATTCATCTCGGTGCGGCACAATAATCGGTTTAATTTGAATATTTTTCGATAACTGAATCGTCGAATCCGATGCCAAAGGCATCAATTTAATATTTTTAAGACTAACTAATTGACTCCAAGGCGCATTATTGTCCAAAAAAGATTTCATTTTGGGCATCGCAAAAACGGGCATTTCTTTCGCCCCAATCGCCTCCCTGCCCAAATACATCAAACCCGTATAATGCCCAATATGCGCATGCGTCAACAAAATCCCATTTATCGGTTGCGCTGCATCGGACAAATGCGTGCGCAACAATCGTTCTTGCTCCGTAAAATCGGGTGTTGCCTCTATCATAAAAACTTGATTCGTCGCTTTATCCACCAGCCCCAAACAAGTAACGCGCTTTTTAACAGCCTTTCCTTGCGCAACCGATGCACAACAAACCTTATCACAATGCGGATGTGGATAACCTGCATCTTGCGCAATGCCAAGCACTACAATATACTGTTGTGATATATTTGCTTTTGAAATTATTTTAGTTGGCATATTGCAATGAATGCCAAATAAAAACAAAATCCAAAAATATTTTTTCATAAATAAAAATTTTAAATAATTCATGCCCAATAAAACCCAACTGCAAAAATAACAAAAGGCACAAAAGAAATAAATTCCTTTGTGCCTCTGTATTACTTTTCGGAGCTATAGATTACCATTTCGTGAAAATCACCTCATTCCGACGATTTTTCATCCGATTTTCTTCGGTATCATTATCTACAACAGGTTTCTCAGAACCCAAACCGATGTAAGTCATTTGTTCCGCAGGCACACCGCGTCTCAACAACTTTTTGTATAAACATCTGGCTCGAATCGTCGATAAAGTACCGCCATCTGTTTTATCCGTACCTGCATAAACATCACTTTCATTGCCATCAATATGACCATTAATTTGAATATGAGCGTTCGGATTTGCTTTAAGCAATCGCGCCAAATCATCCAATGGTTTAACAGATGAACTTTTCATATGATGCGAACCTTTGGAATATTCAGGCGCACCAAAATTAAAATTAGGCGACTCTCCTGATGGATTTTC
>JBDLWG010000173.1:0-2845 GCA_039804385.1 Bacteroidota bacterium | reverse complement strand
ATTTAAGTTTTAACACTCAAATCTCAATACGTTGCTTATTTTTACCGAAAAACTTTTTTTCTCGGTACGCTTTTCTTAGCGGCTGCAAAGGTACAATCTGTTTTTATATTTCCAAACTTTTATTAAAGTTTTTTTAACTTTTTTTTATTTTGTTTCGATTTTTAAAAAAGGTCTTTCTTTTTGACCGCTTGTTTCTTACTGCGGCGCAAAGGTACAACACTTTTTTATATCTCCAAACTTTTTTGAAAGTTTTTTTAACTTTTTTTTGGAAACGTTTAAAACGGTTTGTCTCGTTTGACCCCCTCTTTCTTAAAGCGACGCAAAGGTACAACTTCCTTTCATTCTACCAAACTTTTTTGCGTTTATTTTTATTTTTTTTTCATTTATTTTTTTGAATAGTAAATAAGTAGTTGATTTGAATCAAACTATCAAAACGCAAATAATTGATAATCAGTGTATTCGTATCGAATCAAGGTCGGCGAGGTTGCAACCTCGCCGACCTTTTGGATAGCCATTGCCCTTAATAGATGCCGTTTCGATACGAAACTTTAATTCGCACAACAATTTTCCAAAACTTATTCCGAATCCACCAATGAAACACCCCTACTTTTCCAAAAAAACCTTACTTTTGCGCCAATTTTGTAAGAATCCAACACCCAAAATCAAAAAGTCATGTATAGAACACATCACTGCGGCGCGTTGCGCATCGCGCATGTCGGTCAGGAAGTCACTTTAAGTGGTTGGACGGACGCAATTCGGGATTTCGGAGCGATGAATTTTTTAGATTTGCGCGACCGTTACGGCATCACTCAGGTTGTTTTCGCTGGCGCGGATAACGCCGATTTGTACCAACAATCGCGGGAATTAGGGCGCGAATTTGTCATTCGAGTCACGGGAATCGTCCGTGAACGCAGTAATAAAAACCCAAATCGCGTTACAGGCGATGTGGAAATCGTCGCAAACGCGCTCGAAATACTCAATCGCTCTAAAACGCCGCCCTTCACGATTAAAGATGATACGGATGGCGGAGACGAATTGCGGATGAAATATCGGTATTTGGACTTGCGTAGGACGATTATTCAGAAAAATCTCTTTTTTAGGAGCAAATTGGCGATTGAAATTCGCAATTATTTGTCACAACAAGATTTTATTGAGGTCGAAACGCCCAATTTGATTAAAAGTACGCCTGAAGGCGCACGCGATTTTGTCGTGCCGAGTCGGATGAATCCCGGTCAATTCTATGCATTGCCGCAATCGCCGCAAACGTTTAAGCAATTGTTGATGGTATCGGGTTTTGACAAATATTTTCAAATCGTCAAGTGTTTCCGAGACGAGGATTTGCGTTCTGATAGACAACCCGAATTTACGCAGATAGATTGTGAAATGAGTTTTGTGACGCAGGAAGATATTTTAAATACGTTTGAAGGTTTGACCAAACATTTATTCAAAAAAGCATTGAAGATTGATTTGCCAACGTTTCCGCGTATGACCTACGATGAAGCGTTGCAAAAATACGGTTCTGATAAACCTGATATCCGTTTTGAAATGACTTTCAGCGAGTTGAATGATTTGGCGAAAGGCAAAGGCTTCCCTGTTTTCGATGCGGCGGAATTGGTTGTCGGGATTTGCGTGCCAAAGCAAGCGGCGAATTATTCCAATAAGCATTTAAATGAATTGACCGAATGGGTCAAACGCCCTCAAATTGGCGCGAAAGGATTGATTTGGGTGAAGTATGAAAATGATGGTTCGTTTAAATCATCGGCGAGCAAATTTTATAAAAACAGCGATTTTGAAGCTTGGGCGCACCGATTTGGCGCGTCGAAAGGCGATTTAATGTTGATTTTGAGTGGCGAAACCGATAAAGTGCGCAAACAATTGGGTGAATTGCGGTTGGAAATGGGTTTCCGTTTGGGCTTGCGGCAACCGTTTGATTTCAAACCGTTGTGGGTGGTTGATTTCCCATTATTGGAATGGGATGAAGACGCACAACGATTTTTTGCCATGCATCATCCATTTACATCGCCGAAAAAAGCCGATATTCCAAAAATGTTGAGTGGCGATAACGCGCAAATGAAGGCTTTGCGGGCAGATGCGTATGATTTGGTGTTGAATGGCGTGGAAATTGGCGGCGGTTCAATACGGATTCACGATAGAGCGTTGCAATCGAAAAATTTCAAATTGCTCGGTTTCACGCCCGAACAGGCAGAAGCTCAATTTGGATTTTTATTGGGCGCGTTTGAATACGGTGCGCCACCACATGGCGGGATTGCGTTTGGATTCGATAGATTGTGTTCCGTGATGTCGGGCGTACACACGATTCGAGATTTTATCGCGTTCCCGAAAAACAATCAAGGTCGAGATATTATGATTGATGCACCTTCGTATATCGATGATAGTCAATTGACTGAGTTGAGTTTGGAAGTAAAGGCGGCGAAAACAGTATAGGCTGAATTTGGATTTTTAGGATGATTTGGATTCAATTCGGATTCATTTTTAGGATTTCATCCTAAAAATGAATCCGAATTAAATCCAAATCATCCTAAAAATCCAAATTCAGACCGAACCTTGCAGCGTTCCTAAAATAGTCTCCAAAGTGCTGCAAGTTTCAAACTTGGAGCACTTTTTTATAAAAAAATCATTTTTTTTTGTGAGTCTCTGACGAATTTTGTGGAGCAATATCGGTTTCGGAAAAATGAAAATTTTCCGAAACCGAATTCATTGAAAACCAATGCAAAAATACGTTTCCACAAAATTTGTCAGAGACCCATTTATTTTAAAAAAAAATCATTTTCTTTTTTGGGAATGCTGAAATCTATCTATCTTTGCATGATAGTCTTCAATTATA
>JBDLWG010000172.1:0-14890 GCA_039804385.1 Bacteroidota bacterium | reverse complement strand
TTTGACAAAATTTACTCAAAAGTCCGACAAAAAATAAGAGGTTGGAATGAAGAAGATTTAAAAATAAAATTCATTGGACCCGTTTTAGAATTAGGTCATTTGACGGATGATGATACCGTAAGCAGTTATTTTGATAAAACTATTTCAGAAACCGTTGATGATATCCGATTAATTGTCAAATCCGATTTTATGTTGGCGAAAGGGATTCTTGATGTTGTGAAAACACCTTATTTTCATTTTCAAGAGTACAAACCACATAAAAATCCGTCAGGCGATTCAATGGCGCAACTTATAGAAGCCTTTTTAATCGCTCAAGCAAAAAATAAAAATGGGAAACCTATATATGGTGTGGAGATTATTGCCGCAAATTGGCGTTTTGTGACGATGGAAGGGCGAACTTATTGTATTTCAAAGGCTTATGATGCCACTGATAAAGAAAGTTTATTATGTATTATTTCTATTTTACGCAAATTTCGCTGGATTTTAGAAACGCGATTAATGAATTAAAAGAAAAGCGCGTCCATTGTTGCCAATGAACGCGCTTTTGTGAGGAAGAAATACGTTTTGTTTTAAAACCGATGCTCCACCTCTGCTACAATTTGAGTAATGCCTTCTTTCAAATCCATTTTTGCTTTCCAACCCATTGAATGCAATTTGGAAACATCCATTAATTTGCGCGGCGTACCATCAGGTTTGGATTTATCTAAAAGTATATTTCCTTGAAAACCAACGATTTGTTGAACCATTTGAGCCAATTCCAAAATTGAAACGTCCTCCCCTACCCCAATATTGACTAATCCTTCTTGATTATAATTTTCCATTAAAAACAAACAAGCATCTGCCAAATCGTCTGCATGTAGGAATTCGCGTTTCGGCGTACCCGTTCCCCAAAGTGTTACACTCGGAGCATTACTTTTTTTGGCAGTGATGAATTTGCGAATCAATGCTGGCAAAACATGCGAATTTTGTAAATCATAATTGTCATTCGGACCATATAAATTGGTCGGCATGACCGATATGAAATTACTACCATATTGCGCCCGATACGCATCACACATTTTGATACCCGCAATTTTGGCAATCGCATAAGGCTCATTCGTCGCTTCCAACAAGCCTGTGAGCAAATATTCTTCCTTCATCGGCTGCGGAGCCAATTTTGGATAGATACAAGATGACCCTAAAAACATCAATTTTTGAACGCGACTCACATGCGCCGCATGAATGACATTGGTTTGAATCATCAAATTTTCATATATAAAATCGGCTCTGTATAAATTATTTGCGACAATTCCGCCGACTTTTGCTGCCGCAAGAAAAACGACATCTGGACGTTCTTTGCGAAAGAAATTCAATACATCCGCTTGATTCCGCAAATCTAATTCTGCCGATTTGCGGAAAACCAAATTAGTATAACCTTCCGCATACAAACGGCGCAAAATTGCAGAACCGACCATGCCGCGATGTCCTGCGATATAAATTTTATCCGATTTATTCATTATTTTTTAATCCTTGCTATAATCATTTCCTTTTGCTTCTTCAAAATCTTTACAATCTCTTGTAAATCATCGGATTGCGTTGCAATATATGCACGACTAATCTCATATTTCAAATTTTTCAACACAATAAAAAACCACATTCTTTCATGAACAAAACAGCCATATATTGGTAAATTATCATTTGTAATGGCTTGTGCTGCGAGCATTGTTGCTAATAATTCTCCTCTGCCATCGTATTTTGGGTTAAAGTTGTATCTTCGTAGGATAAAATAAGGTTGAAGCGGTTTCGTCACACCTTTTGCAACCATCCAATCTGCGACTTCATAAAATTTCAAATGCTGAAACGAACCAATAATAAAACGTTTGCAGAATGAATTACAATTCATTTCAGGCAAATCAAATGCTGCTAAATCTAAAATTTTAGTTATAAATTTGGATTGCAACTCGACCTCATTCCAACTGTCTATCCAACAATTTGCGTTTTCGCGCCATAATTCTAATAAAATTGTTTCATTTTCAAGAGTCGGGATAGTCATTTCCTTATGCAACCAATAACTCAATTCAATCATATTAGCGTTTTGAGTAAGACCAATTTCCCAATAAAGCCTATCTCGCGTCCAATGCTTGAATGATTTTTTCATTGTTAAAAAGTTTAGATTTGAACCGCAAATGTAGCTTTTTTGAATCAAAAAAGAAACAAAAGCACACTATTTTTTGTGCGCTTTTGTTTTTGTATGGGTTCAAATACAACTATTCATATTGATTTCGGACTTCAAAACCTGCATCTTTCAACAACTTTTCTCTCTTAAATAATTCAACATCTGCTGCAACCATTTCTGCACACAACATTTTTACATCATATTTTGGCTCCCAACCCAATTTTGTTTTGGCTTTTGTCGGGTCGCCCAATAATAAATCTACTTCTGTTGGTCTGAAATAACGCGGGTCAATAGATACCACTTCTTTCCCTACTGGCAATTGATAATCAGGATGATGACATTTCTTAACCGTTGCCACTTCATCAACACCTTTTCCTTTGAATTTTAACTCAATGCCGAGTTCAGCAAATGCCATGCGGATAAATTCCCGAATTTCAGTAGTTACACCTGTTGCAAGAACATAATCTTCTGGTTTCTCTTGTTGCAAAATCAAGTACATCCCCTCTACGAAGTCGCGCGCGTGGCCCCAATCTCGTTTTGAATTCAAATTCCCCATGAAAAGTTTATCTTGCATGCCTAAAGCGATCTTTGCAACGCCGCGTGTCACTTTTCTGGTTACAAAAGTTTCGCCGCGCAACGGGCTATTATGTACATGCCCTTGACCAATTCCACAATGAAAAGTACCACTTTCTGTCGTCAAATCATAAAACCAACCATCATAATTAGGCATTTCAATGATTTTCTTTACTTCATCATTTGGTTTTGACCGATGATGATAATCCGTTGCTTGATAGCCATTTTGTACTTTTCTGATAAAAGTTCTACTAATACCTGTTTCTCTTTCAATACCTCTTTGAGAAACGCCTTCTTCGACCAATTCTAATACTTTTTCTTGCTTCTCAACCGAATTTCGATGATTCTGACCTAAACCAGAATCACTCAAAACATTAATAGAATAATATATTGAATCTACCCCCCATTTATCAGTTGTTTCAACATTAATGTTATAATCTTGACCAGTCGTGTTTTTCAATAAGAATATTAAACCAGCAGCAAGTGTAGCAGAATTCGTTTTGAAATTTTTAAATTCGTAGCGACCATAACCTGCTTTTAAACCATCCGCAGCGTTGTAACCTTTCAAAAATGCTAATTGAATCGCTTTGTCTGAATTTAGAATTTGAAATGGAATACTTTTTTTCTCATTTTCATCGTAAAAACAATACTTATCCCTAAAAAATGAAGAATTATTAAAATGGAGCTGCCAAATAGTATTATCAGAATTAAACCCTGATTTCGATTCTGCATAACGAACCGAATTATTTGAATCTAATGATTCCCAAATAGCCGCATAATGCATCAATTCATCTCTGTTTTTAGCAGTAAGCCTAATTTGAGAATGCTTTTTAGCAGAACCATCCCCAATAATAAACCCTAATAGTTCTGCTTCTTGCTCTAAAATATCGAAATTTTCAGTTACAACTGTCGGATAATCAATTAAATTTACTTTATCACCAATTTGAATATCTTTGAATTCTTTTTCCGCTTCATCCTTCATAATACATACATGACTGCCAGTTGCCATATATGCAGCATTTTTAGCTACTAAAAAACGAGGTTGTTTATTATCAATCTCTTTTTGGTGCGGATAAGCGGAAGCATACAATACTTTTGTCCAGCCTTTCGCATCCCATACATATAAGTTTTCACTAACCGTTGTTTCTTGATATTCTAACTTCAATGTATCAATTGAAATTACATTTTTATTAGTATGATATTTTACAATTTCGGATATTGGTTTAATATTTATAAACCCATTTTCATTTATTTTGTAAATCATAGGCATAAAACTACTGCAGGTTTCGTGGTTGAAGAGGACCCCGTTACATGCAAACATATTATATGCTTCTCGATAGTTCACTGTAATCCAATACGCATACAATTTCGCAACGGCATAAGGCGAACGCGGATAAAAAGGAGTTGTCTCTTTTTGCGGCGTTTCCTGCACGAGACCGTATAATTCAGAAGTGGAAGCTTGATAAATTCTCGTTTTTTTGGTTAAACCCAAAATACGTATCGCTTCCAAAAGGCGCAATGTACCAATTCCATCTGTATCTGCCACATATTCAGGCACTTCAAACGAAACGCGCACATGCGACATCGCTCCCAAATTATAAATTTCATCAGGCTGCACTTCCTGAATGATGCGAATCAAATTGGTCGAATCCGACAAATCGCCATAATGGAGGATAAAATTTTTATTATCTACATGAGGGTCTTGGTACAAATGATCAATCCTTCCAGTATTAATCAATGAACTTCGGCGTTTAATGCCGTGAACGATATACCCTTTTTTGAGTAGAAATTCAGACAAGTAAGCTCCGTCTTGTCCCGTAACACCTGTGATAAGCGCGACTTTAGGCATGATTTAAAGAGAAATTTGGGTTGTCAAAACGCGATTTTAACAATCAATTATTTTTATAATAAATTGATTCATAATTATTTACAACTAAAATGATATTAAATTTAAAATGTGTCTATTCAATCTAATAGACGCATTTTGTTTTTTATTTTCAAACCGATTTGTCTAAACCTTGTGCGATACGCGCCCAGTGACGCGCCGCATGCACTTCCTTTTCAACATATTCTTGCAACGCATATAAACGCGCTTTGTAAGAATAGGCTTTGACTCTATAGAGCAACGACAAATCCTCTCGACAACGACGACAAGTTGTCAATGGTTCCGATAATTCATTCCCAGCCCGACAAATGGGACATATTATTTTAATAATCATAATGAACCATTATTTTCCAAATAGTAAAGCAAATCCAATAATTCCGTTTCAATTGCGCCTGCATCAGACGCTTCATGGCTTAAAGCCGCTTTAAATCGAATTGCCAAAGCCGTCAATTCCGACTTATCTTCTTCGTTTAAATCTGGATTATTCAATAAAGCGTCCGCACGATTTAATAAAGTATGGTCTGTCAAATGGGTTGCCGTCACCACTTGTAGGCTTTGACTGCGATTTTCACGCACTTTTTTACCTCGACTACTCTTCACTGTCACTACAACCGTTTCTTGGGTCGTCAATTCTACCGCCGTCACATGCAATAAACCATTTATATCCAATGCAAATACCACTTCTATATTTCCCTCTTCAACAGGATGTTCAATATCCAAATAGGTTTCACCAATTTGTTTATTGTCAACAAACATTTTATTTTCACCTTGAAAAATTTGCAATTGATATTTCTTCTGAAAAGGCATCACCGCCGAAAAACGCTCCGTCCGTTTCGTCGGTACAGGTGTATTTTTAGGAATAATCGGTATCGCTTTCAACATTTTATCTGGATTGCCGCGCCCACCAAGCATTTCTTTAAACATATTTTCCATCAAACTGGTATCTGCCGCCGCAATGCCGAGTGAATGAGGCGTAATATCAACCAAAATCGTATCAATATCGACTCCATCAATAATCGCCCCTTGAATCGCCGCACCATGTGCAACGGCTTCATCAGGCAAATCAATTAACAACGGCACAATATTTAATTTTTCTTCTATTTGCTTGTAAATCAATGGAATACGACTCGAACCACCCACTAATATAATCCCATCCAAATCATCAAAAGTCAACTGAGCTTCTTTCACTGCCTTTTCTAAATGCACAATCGTTTCCAAAACTTTGGGCATAATCAAGTCTTCAAAATCGGTTCGCTCCACGATTACATCCAAATGGTAACTCATGCCTTTGAGATGCGCAAAGAAACTTTCTTGAATCGTCACCGTTTTTTCAGAAGACAACCGAATTTTGGTACGCTCTGCAATCCGCGTCAAACGCGCTTGCTCTTGAGGCGAAACGACTGTATTGACAGGTAATTTATTGTTTTTTAAAAACGATTCCCAAATAAAATTTGCTAAAGCTGCATCTAAATCGTCCCCACCCAAATGATTATTGCCTGTGGAAGCCAATACTTCCACCAATCCATCATTCGACTCAATCACGGAAACATCAAAAGTACCACCCCCAAAATCATAAATCGCATATACCGCCTCATCCATTTGCGACAATCCAAAAGCCAATGCCGCCGCAGTAGGCTCATTAATGATGCGTTCCAATTGCAAACCTGCCAATTCAGCCGCTTGTTTGGTCGCATCCCGCTGTTCTTCCGTGAAATAAGCAGGAACCGTCACTACTGCCCTCAACAATTCGGAATCATTTAATCCAAAATGTTTATGAACACTTTGTTTTATTTTCTTCAAAACCAAAGCCGAAATCTCTTCTGGACGCAATTGATGATTCCCAATAGGCAACAAAACATCTTGACCCATCTTGCGTTTGACTGAAGCAATCGTTTTTTGAGGTTCTAAAACCAACATATTTTTGGCAGTCTGCCCCACAATAAAACCTTGATCCGTTAAACTCACAACAGAGGGCAATAATTTTGAGCCATCTACTTCCAATGTGACTGGATTTTTATCTGCTCCAATATAGGAAACAACGGAATTAGTCGTTCCTAAATCAATACCTACTATTGGTGACATAGTATGATTATTATTTATAATTTATAATAGAGGATTCTTATTTTAACTTATGTAAGTCGTTTATTTACAACTACTTTTGCACGGCGAACGACTTTTTCGCCCCGTACATAACCCATTAATTCTGTTTCCAAAATCGCGCCATGCGGTTTTTCCGCAACCGTTTTCACTGCAATTGCCTCATGATAAACAGGGTCAAACGATTCTCCGACCTTCCCTGTCGCATAAACGCCTGATGCTTTGACCAATTGTTGCCATTTTTGATGCGTCATCTCATATCCTTTGCGCCACGATGCCATTTTTTGGCGATATGGATTCAAATTCCAAATCGTCACTTCAGGCAACGTTTCCAAATGATACAAAGTACGTTGTGTCAAATCATCTTGTTCTATAATTTGTTTCAAAAGGTCTTGATATTCAGGTACTTCTGTATAATCATGAACTTGCATTTGTGGTACAACAGGCGTTACAGGTTGAGGCGTTACAAGATTTGCAGTTGCCTCAGCCAACATATTTTTCTGCTGTGTAAGCATCGCCTGCACATCATTGTTGGTTTTCAAAGCAGCTTGCGCCAATTTACGCACCTCTCCGCGCAAACCCACTAATTCCTGTACGATGGTGTAAAGGTCAGGTTGCGCCGTATCGGGCATCAATGCGTCTAAATCATCCTGCTCTAATCCCTCAACAGCCTGCTGTATATATTTTAAAAAATCTAACTTTGTCATAAGGGTTTCTTATCTGAAACTTTTATTAAAACACTGATAATCAATCTTTTAATGTTTATAAGAAATCGTGTCTAAAATCTTTTCAATTTCAAAATGCGTATTGAAAGGCGTTTCAAACACGTTGAGCAAATCCTGTTGTATAGGCTTCCGAACAGGCATTTCAAAGGCTTCTTGCTGCAAAATTGCCGATTGATAGAGTGGAAAAACAGATTTTTTTCGAAAAAGTTCTGTTACTAACATATCATAAGCCTGCCGAATCCGATTAAATTCGGCTGGTTTTTGCTCGGGCGGGAACTTGCGAATTAACAATTTGTATTGTTTTTTCACCTGTTCGGCGGGCGCGTTCAAGGGCAGTTCTAATACTTCATAAGGCGACTGAATTAAAGTTCTCATTTTTTAAATCCATTTAGCAGTATTATCAAGTACTTTATCTAATTTTTTGAGCTTCTTTTGCATATTTACTTCTGTCAAATAATGCCATAAAGCATGCACAAAGGCTTTATTATAAGCAGGTTTTAGGTAATATTTTTGACTTTTCATCCATTCCAAAAAGGCGGCAACTGCATTATAATTTTTGGGTTCTAACGGGTGCTTTAAGGTCAATTCTAATAGGTAACTCTTTGAAAATAAGTAAGTTATATCTGAATTTATAAATTTAACTTTGAGGATATTTTGAATCAAAATCGCAAAAAAAGTATCGGAAGGAGCTTGCGGCTCTTTCGCAGCTGCTTTTTTATAAATATGCGTAAACAAATTTATTTCAGCTTGCGCTGCGACAATATCCTGTTTGAAGCGATACAATACGGCAATCAAACACTGTGATAATTGTTCTGCAACCTGCTCGTTGAAATGAGTTCGCTGCATTAATTTTGCAAAATGTTCCCAAATAAACAAAAAAGTAGGTACATCCTTGCATTTAGCAAGGAATTTTTCATAATCTGAATACGATTTAGCTTTATCCACAAGCAGCATGAAATCCAATACATACTTTCCATAAATCGAATAATCCCAATCCATTTTAAAAACATCTAACGCCTCTGAGGGTCTAAATTGTTGAATAACATCTTTATAAATATTAAGAAAACGGGTATATAAATCTTGTGGTAATACGCCTTTATTAAGTTGAATCTCTCTAATTTGTTCATGTACTACTTTGAACGTTTCCAACAATATCCAATTTTTAGGTAAAATCGGATATTGAGTTGCAGCTTCTATCAAAAATTCGGACCAATACGTAATTTGTTGTATATATTTTACTTTGGAAAGAGGCGGTGCATCATTCAAAAAATCAAAATAACCTCTGCTAATATAAGGAGAAGCAGCTCTGATGACATTATCAAAAAGCATCAAGAAATGTTCTTTAGATTTTTCCGCATTGGGCAATGAAAACAAATCTAAACGCGTGTCGGTGCTATTTTTAATCGGCTGCTGCAAAGCAGGATGCGTCATCAAAGCAAATTTAAAAGCAAAAACCGTAGGCAACTCTCGGCTCATTCGCGCCCACTCAACGAGATGCTGCTGCGCCGCACAAAGGTCGGGATGCTCCATCCAAAGCTCTGTCAAACGCCAACCCAAAGCATCCGCTTGTTCAACCGATAAATAATCTTTATGACACGACATCCACTGTTTTACAAAATTCCAAAAATGGTTTGGAGTCGCATTAAATTCATCTGATTCATACAAATATAGAATCAAATTGAGCGATTCGGGTATCATCGCAAAATCACTTATATATTTTGTAAATACATACTTCGCTGTTTTTAAACTTTTTAAATCTTTATAATTGGATATATTCGCCAATTGATTATAAATAATGAAAGGGCGTTGCGCTTTTGGAACCGATTCCAACAATTGATGTAAGGATGCGTCCTCTAAAACTTTTTGCTGAAAATACTGTTCTTTTAAAACTTTTTGCAGATTTGGAGCCAACGGTTTTTGCGTAGGCAATGCCGCAGAGAGCACATCTTGCGTCTTCTCACCAAGTGATTGTAAGTACTTTTGTTCAAAATCCTTCATCGCGCCTTGCAATAACATTCGATACCAAGTCTTCACTTTTTCGTTTGCTGTGGGCAAAGCGGAAGTATTGGGCGTTAAAATCACTTTCAAGGCTTCCCAATTAAGGTGTTGAAAATGACTTTCTGTTTTAAACGTATTTGCGACGGCGAGTGCTTCTGCATACTGCCCATTCAACGCATGATGTGCGGTTTGAATATATTTTTTTTGTTGTTCTGAACAATTAGACCAATCTACTGGAAATCTATTGATAAGCAATTGAAAATCAACTGTTTGTTCAAGATGCAAATGAGTTAAAATAAGGTATGCGGAGAAGACAGGATAGTTTTGGGCAGCTTTTTGCAAGCAAGGTAGCGCCATTTCATATTGCAAAAGGTATAGATACGCAAACCCTTTTAAAATCTGAGCATTCGTGTCGGTTTCAGGCAAATTTTGCAAAGTTGCGATTGTTTTGGGATAATCCGCGATTTGCAAGCATTGAAAAGCAATTCGTAATTGAAGAATATATTCTAATTGTTTAGCTTTTTGAGTCTCTTCGGGGCGAATGTTTGCGGCAAGCAACCGCGCCCACGCACCTGTATAATTTTTGGCGTGATATTGCAACACTGCATCGTTCAAGCGATACGGTTTCCCACTTTGAGATTTATTTTTAGTTTTGCTCATCTATATTTTAAATAATGGGTATCCAAAAAACGAATTAAGGCATCCAAAAAGGCATTCGATGCTGACTTTTAGGGGACTCGGCGCAAAGATAACATGAATTTCAATTGAACAAATTAAAAAGCAATTTTTTTTTACAAAAAAAAATTGTTAAGGCACGCGAAATAAATAAAGTATCACAATGTACACACTGAAAAGAGAGAAGCCCCGCCATAAAGCGGTTTTCCATGTACTCAATCCTTTCGAATAGAATGATTTTCAATCATTTCTGCCACTTTCGCCTCCGTTAATTTCGTGATTTTGGCGATTTGCGCTATCGAAAGTTGTTCTGTATGCATTTCAAGTACCAATTCAATCGTTCTCGCTTCTTTTCCTTGATTTAAACCTTCTCACTTGTACTGCGACCATCGTTCCCCAAGGGGTTGTGAGTATAACAATCCACCTTGACATCTAATCGAAAGCATTTTTTTATAGATTGTTTTCATTGCCAATTTTTAGGTTGAATCACCATTAATCCAACACAGAGGTACTAAAAAACTAAAAATTCAACTGTATTGACCCCGTTTATTCTAAAAACAAATCTTAAAATGATATTTTTTGAGCACCTATTCTTTTTAAAACGAACACAATACAAAAGCAAAAGCCACTTTTTTGGTAAAAAGTGGCTTTCTATACAAGTCGTTTTTGTGCTTGAAAAGATTGTTTGGGGGAAAGCCCTTTGATTCTTCTCACCATAATCTTGTCATCGCACAAATATAACGATTATTTTTAACGTGCAAACTTTTTTGGATGTTTTTTTTATTTTTTTGCAAAAAGCCACTTTTGACAAAAAAGACACCATTACTTATTTTTCTTTATTGGAACCTTTTTTCTTTGAAAATTACAAAAGAAACAAATGTTCTTAAAATAAATGTTGCAAACCTCAAATCTTTTTGAACGCAATCCGAAAATTTGCAAGAAAATGCGTTTTACTTATCCAGTACTATTTTTCAAATTTCAAAAGAACAATACAAATGCTTCACTACAATACGGTTTCGCCCGAACTTTTAAACGTAATACAAATCGTTTCACAGGTAGATGCATTTAAACCTTTTCGCTTAGTCGGCGGTACGGCTTTAAGTCTTTATTTAGGACACCGACTTTCTGTGGATGCTGATTTTTTTACAGCAGGTTAATGTTTTTTTTTGTTTTTTTGCAAAAAGCCACTTTTTTTTGGAAAAGGGCTTCTAAACATTACAAAAGAAATAAATGCGATTAAAATAGAGGAAAATCTATTTTAAAAACACAATTGATCCAAATAGCAATCACTTCCCGCTTTTAGCAATTTATTAAGCAAGTTGCTATTTCCTAAAACAATATACTTTTTTTCTTTTCTCGCGTTCGACATCAATTTCGGCACTTTGGCATCGGACGAAAAGACTAACGAACGATATTCAACAGAAATCGGCATAAAATTCAATAATCGTCTTACGGTCTGAAGCATATAATCCGTAAACAACCAACCAGCTTCTGCTTGACTTTTAGCAGAGGTTTGTTTGGATTTCAAATTGCATAAAAACACAAAAAGTTTTCCATTTTTGGGATAAAAAACAATATAATCACAAATCGCTGTTACTGAAGCAGCACTTGCATTAAAAATGGGAAAAACGGATTGATTACTGTCTAACACATCAAAATTATAGACCAACATATTACCTTCTGTTTTTTTAAGCATGGTTTGGGGATAATCCAATACTTTGGGTTCTTCCAAACGATACGCACCTCCCCGACTGTCCACTTTAAATTTTCGATCCACAATTTCTTCCAATTTTATCAAAAAAGTTTCCATTTATCAATCAAATAATTGAAAATAAACATCTTGTGAAATTTGATTCAATCGTTCACTCACTTCATCGAGCGTCGCTATCTCAAAACCTGTTTCCGTAACAGGCACCGATTCAACAGGTTGATTTAATCGAAATAAATAAACGCCGATTCGTTCTTTTGCCAACAATTCTTCGGAGTCATAACTATATTTTTCCAATAACGCTTGTGTTTCCTGTTTTTTGTGGTGCATGCCCGCCTCTAACATAATCAACGTATTCAATTCTCGAATAATGTAATCACTATGCGTGCTAATCAACAATTTAAAACCTGCTTGAATCAAGCGTCCAAAAAATCGAGCAATTTGAACTTGATTATCCGCATGTAAGTTCAATTCGGGTTCATCAATAATGATAAAATCGCCTTTACTCGCTTGATGCCGCAAATAAACCACCAATAAAGACAACGATTTAACGGTTGAAGAAGTCTGATGAATCGCTAAAAACGTTTTTGCCGTCGGCTGAAAGACAATATCGCCTTCACTATTGATCTGAACATTCCCTTATAAGAAACCCTTTTCTAAGTGATCTGCCAAAGAGCCGAATTCGCTCGTTTGAGTCCGAATCGAGTCTAAATTAAGGCTTTGTTCAATACTTTTTTGAATCGAGAGTGGATATTTATTAAAACGGGCTGTTAAAAACTTCAACAAGGCACTTTGTTGAGAACGGGCATTGCTTTTGCTCGCCAATAATAAATCAAACGTTTTGTTTTTTATAATGGATAATTCTTTCCCAAAAACTTGAATCCCTTCTCGAACCGAAGGGAAGATATATATTTTTTGCTCCCCAATCGATTGCAATCCGTTGGAGTCAGGCTCTGATTTCCATTTGAGAATCGTTTGTTCAAACGCTTGTTTTTCCGTCGCAAAATAACGATGCAGGTTTTTTTTAAGCTCTTTTTCGACAAAATTTTTCAACGGGAACGGCGTTTTTTCGAAAAGATTCGTCCATCCAGCCGTTTCTTGCGCGATTTCGTTGTAAAACGCATAAATGAGATAAGCTAAATAGGTTTTGCCTGTATTATTTTGTCCTGCCAAAATAATACAATCATGACTCAAATCAACGGTTGCTTCTTGAATGGCTCCAAAATTTTTAACAGAAAAGATCATCTTTTATTTTTTGAATGCTCCGTTTTTATACAAATGAATAAAACCTATGATTTATAATGCACTTTTTTCTCAATGATTTGGTTCCATTAGAACCTTTTTTGAGAAAACTTCGGGCTAATTTACGCTCTTTTGCTCTAAATGCAACTCAATAGTTGATATTTTTTTAGTTCCTATTCGTTTTTTTGCATTTGCCTAACGAGATCCATAAGCACCTGCCTTGTAATTGAAGCCACTTTCTTGCGAAAAGGGGCTTCAATTACAAGTTATTTTGGTGCTTAATGATTGTTTGGAAGTAAGCCCGACGGATTGCTTTCACCTTTATCATTGTATTATGGGAGTAAGCCCGACTGATTGCTTTCACCTTAATCATTATATTAGACACAAATAGATGTTTTTTTCTTAACGTGCAAAACTTTTTTAATGTTTTTTTGCAAAAAAGCCACTTTTTTTTGCAACCTAAATCAATCATTCCTAAACGAATGGGCTTCAATGATTTCGATCACTTCGGCTTCCGTTAATTTTGTAATTTTAGCGATTTGTGCCATTGGAAGTTGCTCTGTATTCATTTCAAGTACCAATTCAATGGTTCTCGCTTCTTTTCCTTGATTTAAACCTTGATTTAAACCTTCTTTTAAACCTTCTTTTAAACCTTCTTTTAAACCTTCTAACTTGCCTTCGGCTTTTCCTTCTTCTTTGTAAATACTTTTCACGACTTCCGCTTGTTCCGCATTTTTGGAAGCGGCTAATTCTTGGGGCGTAAGTTTCTGAAAATCAATCAGTTCGAAAGCCCGTTTAATCCCTGTATGATTTAAATTCACTTTGGGGCGGTCGGGACTATGAATGGATTGATAAAACAAATCTAACCAATCTCGAATCTCCGTTGGAGTCGTCGGATCGGGGTGATTCGGATTCAAACAAGTCATCTGATGCCCGTAAATAAAAATATCTTTGCCACTCCAATTTTTCGTCGAAAACTTCGTGATCAGTAGTTCTTCTTTCACATAGTCGCCCGTTAAACTTTCAAATTTATAAGGCTGTGTCATGATCACAATCATATAAACCGTTTGTGGCACTTTATATTTTTTAGATGTTTTTTGCTGTTCGGCAATCAACATCTGCAAATAATGCATAAATCGGTCAAAATTATAATCATATTGCGCCCGCTGCAACTCCACCACGATTCGTTTATCTTTGGTTTCTGCAAAGATATCTATTTCAAAATCAATATAACCGATCGGGGGCGTGAATTTTTTTTCGGTTTCAATCTTTCCAAAATCCACCTTAAGTCCTAAAACATCTTGGACTAATTGTTCCAAGACGAACTTATCGGTAAACGCCTTTTTAAAAATGACTTCATTTTCTAAACTGCCTAACATGATTTACTTCGTTTTAAAAGGTGAAAAAACAGATTCGCTTCCTATTCGGGGCAAATGTAACAAAAATTGAGATTTGTAGGAGCTGTTACACCTTTTTAGCCGATAATTTAACAGGATGGATGCTATTTTTTTATTTCATATTCGTTTTTTACACCACTGATACCTACCAAAACCGAACCAGTCAAAAATCAAAAGCCACTTTCTTGCGAAAAGTGGCATCAAAAACAAGTTCTTTTTGTGCTTAATGATTGTTTGGAAGTAAGCCCGACGGATTGCTTTTCACCTTTATCATTGTTTAGACACAAATATATGTTTTTTTTAACGTGTAATCTTTTTTTAATGTTTTTTTTGTAAAAAGCCACTCGGAGCAATTGATATTTAGGATGTAAATGAGCATCCATTTCATCTATCAAAACAATCCCTTGAAGATCCGTTAAAGAAGTCTTCGGACAT
>JBDLWG010000171.1:0-3253 GCA_039804385.1 Bacteroidota bacterium | reverse complement strand
AAATAAGGTGCAAATCTTGGTCTTTGAATTTGCCTTTCCAAACCACATCGGATTGCAATTTTTTCAATTGCCCCGTGACATATTCGGTATTGTCTAATTCTAAAGATTCCAAATCAATGTGTTGACGCACTTCTTCGGGTATAAATTTTGCCAAAAACAACGTAACCGCATCTTTATTTTGCATTGTTGCTTTGAAAATCTTATCATCAATCTGATGCAAATTGATTTCGCCCGCCGTTAGGTTCGGGTTTTTCGGTGTAGAGTCGTTTGTCATAGTTGCATATCTAAATTAAATCTTCATAACAAATCACTCAAAAAAAAGTTTTAGTTTTCTTGATAATCAATGATATTCAAAGTGTTAAGAATCAATTCCGCATTTGTAAAATTCCCCAAGATTTTAGTTAAAGGCATAAGTTTACAACCATTTTCCCAAAAAAATGTTTAGCAAAACATATTGGCATCCATATTTATACAAATTCAAGGAGAAAAGCATGAATAGTGGTATTAAAAAAAGTATTTATTCATTTTTAATCGCTGGCACAAGTCAGCATTCAGCAGATATGACCTCTTTAAAAGTGGGCGACCGCGCTCCTCAATTTGAGACCGTGCTGCATGACGGCACTCAAATCCAATTATCGGATTATGCAGGCAAAAAATTAATATTATTTTTTTATCCTGCGGATGACACGCCTGGATGTACTGCCGCTGCGTGTAGTTTGCGCGATGCGTATTCAGAATTGAGTGAAAAAGGGTATCAGATGTTGGGCGTAAGTCCCGATTCTGAAAAGTCACACGATAAATTTATTAAAAAATTCGCGTTTCCATTCCCACTTTTCCCTGATGTGGACCAAACGGTGATGAAAGCCTATGGTGTTTGGGGTCCGCGCAAGTGGATGGGCAGGGAGTTTGACGGCGTGCATCGCACGACTTTTGTGATTAATGAGCAAGGAACTATTGAACAAATATTCACAAAAGTAGATACGAAAAATCATGCCCGCCAAATTTTAGATGCTTAATCAAGGTCTGAATCAAGATTTATGGGATTTTTAAGATTCAATTAAGTCGTTAAATTTAAAGAATCGACCACAACGTTTGGAGGGTTCGACCACAACGTTTGGAGGGTTTGAAACCCTCCAAACGTTATACTACCTTGAAAATCAATCTTTTAGTAGTTGGTATTTTCGAGTCCACTTTATGATTAATGGAACCAAGATAATCGTTGGTAAAATCCAAGGGACGAAAGAAAAAGCATTGGGAGCGTTCAAGACCAAAAAAGCACTCAATGACGCAATATAAGCACCTGTCATTCTTTGCAAATGATAAATCAACCAGTAATTTTTGGTAGTAATGATTCCGTTATAAGTTTTATAATCTTGAATCACAAAGGTAATCCCTCTCCAAGCAAAAAGCAAAATGATGATGCCAAAATAATTTTTGTCCAATAAATTTTGCGCAGCCTTTTTTGGCAATCATAATATAAGTACCTGCAAGCAATCCTAAAGTGCCACCTATTACATGTACGATTAATAGAATATTAAAAAGGTTCATATTCATAATTTCAGGTGTTGTTTTTTATTAAAAAGCTTGCGGCAAGTTTAAAACTTGCCGCAAGTTGTATCTTCTTAATTCAAAGTCTATTGCTTTAATTTTCCTCAAATTCTGATTTCAAAATGCGCAATAATTCTTCTGCGGTTTCCTCTTCCAACTCCGTTCTGCGCACTAACTCCTTGACACTCAATGCTAAAACATCCCGCGCCGTATCGCAACCAATACCTTTCAACTCTTTGATAATCCATGGTTCGATTTCATCTTTAAATTCTTCCAAATCCACATCATCAATTTCCACTTCATTTTCGCGGAATACTTCAATTTCATAACCCGTCAATCTGCCCGCCAATTTGATATTCGTTCCACCTTTGCCAATCGCCAAAGAAACTTGGTCGGGTTTGAGCGAAACCGATGCCGTTTTGCCATCCGCCTTGATGTCCACACCAACGATTTTGGCAGGAGTCAATGCCCGTTGAATGTACAATTGCAAATTTGTCGTATAATTGATAATGTCAATATTTTCATTCCGCAACTCGCGCACAATCCCGTGAATCCGCGAACCTTTCATCCCGACACACGCGCCCACAGGGTCGATGCGGTCATCATAACTTTCCACAGCCACTTTTGCCCGTTCACCCGGCATGCGGACGATATTTTTAATCGTAATGATGCCGTCTTCAATTTCGGGTACTTCGCGGCTCAACAACCTTTCCAAGAAAACTTCATCTGTCCGCGACATGATAATCGCAGGAGAACTGTTGCGCATTTCCACTTTTTTGATAATACCGCGTACGGATTCGCCTTTTTTGTAAAAATCGCCTTTAATCATCTCACTGCGCGGCAAAATGACCTCATTTTGAGTCGCGTCATCAATGACAAGCAATTCTTTTTTCATAATCTGGCTAATTTCGCCCGTAATCAATTCGCCGATACGCTCTTGATATTTTTTATAAATATCATCTTTTTCTAAATCCATAATCCGCGAAATCAACGTTTGACGCGCCGCTTGAATCGCCCGACGACCAAATTCTTCCAAATGCAATTGCTCATAACATTGGTCGCCCATATTATAATCTGGGTCAATACCTTGCGCTTCTGTGACAGCGATTTGAGCGCGTTCATCGGTGACTTCACCATCTTGCACCACTTCGCGCACCCGCCAAAGCTCTAAATCGCCTCTAACGACATTGACAATTACATCAAAATTATCATCAGAACCATACTTTTTTTTGATGAGGGTGCGACAAACATCTTCCAAAACCCTCAATAAAGTAGGTTTATCTATATTTTTGCCCGCTTTAAAGTCGGTGAATGAATCTATTAAGTTCATAATTTAAAAAAAATTTAAAAATTTAAAAGATGAGTTGAACAACTGCTCTCTGAATCGAAGCAAAAGGAATTGTTATATCTATTTTTTCGGTAATATTCTTACGGCCTTCTTTGCGTTTGACGGTTTCTTCCACGACAATTTCCGTTTCGGTAACAGATTTTAAAAGCCCCAGTTTGACAATTGGTTCTGCACCAAATTTAACTTCGATGTTTCTGCCTACATTGCGCGGATATTGTCGCGCCAATTTCAACGGACGTTCTACACCAGGAGAAGAAATCTCTAAAGTATATTCTTCTGTAAGCCAAAGGTTTACGTCCAATTCGTTCTCCAAATAGCGACTCAATTTTTGACATTGCCCCAATTGAATCCCTGTAT
>JBDLWG010000170.1:0-12229 GCA_039804385.1 Bacteroidota bacterium | reverse complement strand
AATTCTAATTCGGCTTGAAAAATATAATATTTTCGCTTGTAATTTCTTTGACCGTGTGCATGAGCCATGCCAATATTGTTGTCCCAAAAGTAATAACCCGTTCCTAAAAATTTATGTTGTTTCGCATCCTCGGCAACATAGGTAGATAAAAACGGACCTTGACGTTCGATATCAGCAATCGTTCCTTGCTTGGAACAAGTATGATGTCCTATTATTCGCATCATTGTATGTTATTGATTTAGAAAAGTTTAAAGGAATTCGAGCGCAAACATACAATCAGCGTTTTAGATTTTCAAAAAAAAATCGATCTTTTTGAAAATTTTATAAACAAAATATAAGATAATCATAATTTATTAACAAAAAGAAGGACGCGAAATGTTTGAAATCGAAAAAGCCGCCTCCGTTTCGTTGCAAACGCAAATCGCAACGACTGAAACAGCCCTTGATAAAATGGTTTACGCGCTGTATGGATTGACGGATGAAGAAATACAAATCATTGAAAATCAATAAATTAGGTATGTCAATGTTTCGGAAACCTCGAAGGTTTCCGAAACATAAGTTCATCAATTATTCATAAAAAGCAAGTTTCCTAAAATAAAAGGATTAGCTTTGTGCATCAAAATCGTAAAAAATGGTTCTATACAAGAATATTATATCCAATCCGCAGATTCTAAATGGCAAACCTTGTATCAAGGGAACGCGCATTAGCATCGAATTGATTATGGAATGGCTTGCAACGGGCGGCAGCATTCCACTAATTGTTGCCAAACACCCCCTTTTGACTCCCGAAAAAGTCATGGAAGGCATCGCGTATGCGGCTCGTTTTGCCAAAAATGAAATCATTATAGAAGTCAAAGCCGCATGAAATTAAGAGATTACGCTTTTTTAACCGACGAAAATATTGATGCCGAAGTCGTTGCGTACTTGCGTCAAGAAGGGCTTGATGTTTTGGACATCAAGGAACAAGAATGGTTTGGAATGCCCGATATTGAGATTCTTCAAAAATCGTATGAACAAAATCGGGTCGTTGTAAGTCAAGATAGCGACTTTGGAACGCTCGTTTACCGCGATAATATTGATTTTTGTGGTATTATCTATCTTCGTCCAGGTCACATTTCTGCTACCATTCATGTACAGACGATAAAAACAATGCTGTTAACTTCGATTGAAGTAGATTGTCCCTTTATAATTATAGCTGAAAATAATAAAGGATATGTGAAAATTCGGGTTCGCCAATTGTAAGCTATACTCATGTACACGCTCTATAATTTGACGACCGAAGCAATACAAATCATTGAAAATCAATAATTTACAAAATACTATAATGCTGCTTGGTCAAAATCTTAAAATAATTGCATCTATTGAATTAAAAAAACATAACTTTACACTCGAATCATATTGTTCATCTTAAAATTTTCCAAAAATGATAGCAGCCATTCAGTATAAATTAACTGGTGCTTCTATATTGCCTTTGGAAGTACATCGTCAAGAAAAAGTGGTAAAAAATGCCCGCTTGACCCAAATTGAGCAGGATTTAGAAACCATTACCTTTTGATTTTCGCCTTTATCAAACATGGGTGATTGCATCCCTACAAATCGAATTTGTTGTCCTCACAGCACTCGTCATACATGAAAAACAGTTACCTATTGAGGACGCTAAAATCAATCAATTGGCTGTTTTTATAGCGTGTGCAGCTCAAACTTTTGGGAATATTTCCAGACAAATTGGGCATAGTGTGAACCCCAATACCACTCCTTTTAAAGAACATAGCCTCTTTTTTGATGATTTAGAGGACGAATTAGATGAAAGCCCGTTCAATATTCAACATATCCTTGAAAATCATACGATTCAGTGGAAAAATTTACCTTTGGTGCAACGATTATTTGAAAACGCGCCTTTTGATGATCTGTTGAAATCGCTTACACCTTAAAAATGGATTCTAAATCAATGCATTATATATTAGATACAAATATCTTAATTCATATCATTCGAGGCACTCCTAACGTAAGTTCACAATTAGCTGTGCTTGATTTACCTTAAAATAAAAAAATCCCTTGCACGCGCCGCATACAAGGGATTTGGCAACAACAACTATAAAAATGTTTTATAGTGTAAATTGTTTATAATTAAAACATTATATCTTATTTCACTTCTTCATAAGTGGCATCTTCCACCGTATCATTCTTTTTGTTACCTGCATTGCCCGTTTGCTCTGCCGTATTCGCGTCTTGCGTTTGCGAGTACATGCCTTGTGAAGCCACTTGCCAAGCTGCGTTCAACGCTTCCAACGCTTTATCAATACCGCCCATATCTTTTGACACATGTGCTTTTTTCAAATCTGCCAAAGCCGATTCAATCGGTTCTTTGCTTGCCGCAGGCACTTTATCGCCGTATTCTTTCAATTGTTTTTCCGTTTGGAAAATCATACTATCCGCTTGATTCAATTTTTCAGCCGTTTCGCGGGTTTTGCGGTCGTTATCCGCGTTTGCTTCTGCGTCTGCTTTCATGCGCGCAATCTCGTCTTTGCTCAAACCAGTACTCGCTTCGATGCGAATATTTTGTTTTTTGCCTGTCCCTTTGTCCATCGCCGCGACGCTCAAAATACCATTTGCATCCATATCAAACGTCACTTCGATTTGTGGCACACCGCGCGGTGCAGGTGGGATGCCGTCCAAAATGAACCGTCCAACCGTCCGATTATCCCGCGCCATCGGTCTTTCGCCTTGCAAAATGTGGATTTCCACACTTGGTTGACTTTCGGAAGCCGTTGAATATGTTTTTTGTTTTTTAATCGGAATCGTCGAATTCGCTTCAATCACTACGTCATAAATGCCATTCATCACCTCAATCCCCATCGACAATGGCGTTACATCCAACAATAACACATCTTGCACGTCTCCACTCAATACGCCCCCTTGAATTGCCGCGCCAATCGCCACGACTTCATCAGGATTCACCGATTTGTTTGGTTTTCTGCCAAAAAATTTCTCCACTTCTTGTTGGATTTTAGGAATCCGCGTTGAACCGCCGACCAAAATCACTTCATCAATTTGACTAATATTTTTACCCGCATCTTTCATCGCTTGACGGCAAGGCTCCAACGTACGACGTACCAAAGTATCCGCCAATTGTTCAAATTTAGAACGGCTCAAACTCAACACTAAATGTTTAGGAATCCCATCAACTGCGGTGATATAAGGCAAATTGATTTCCGCTTGTGTGGAAGAAGACAACTCTATTTTCGCTTTTTCAGCCGCATCTTTCAAGCGTTGCAAAGCCATAGGGTCTTTTCTTAAATCTATATTCTCTTGATTTTTAAACGTATCTGCCAAATAATCAATGATTACACCGTCAAAGTCGTCCCCACCCAAACGCGTATCGCCATTGGTTGATTTCACTTCAAAAACGCCATCACCCAATTCCAAAACCGAAATATCAAAAGTACCACCACCCAAGTCATATACAGCAATCGTCATATCTTTGCTGCGCTTGTCCAAACCATAAGCCAAAGCTGCCGCCGTCGGCTCATTGATAATCCGTTTGATTTTCAAACCAGCGATTTCGCCCGCTTCTTTGGTTGCTTGCCGTTGAGAATCATTGAAATACGCAGGAACGGTCACCACCGCTTCGGTCACTTCATGCCCCAAAAAGTCTTCCGCGACTTTTTTCATTTTTTGCAAAACCATTGCAGAAAGCTCCTGAGCCGTGTAATGTCTGCCGTCAATATCGACACGGACACTATTATTGTCGCCTTTGACGACTTTGTACGGCGAGCGACCGATTTCTGTAGCCACTTCTGAGAAGCGATGTCCCATAAACCGCTTAATGGAAGCGATGGTTTTAGTGGGATTCGTAATGGCTTGACGTTTCGCGGGTGCGCCGATTTTACGTTCGCCGTTGTTCATGAAAGCCACTATGGATGGAGTCGTTCTGCCCCCTTCGTCATTAGCGATGACGGTTGGTTCGTTGCCTTCCATGACGGCAACGCAAGAATTGGTCGTGCCCAAGTCAATGCCGATAATCTTTCCCATTTCGGATGCGTATCTTTAAGTTAGATGAAACAAATGAATTTTTTTCGGATGTTCAATAGTTAAAATCCGAAAGTTGAAGTGCAAAGTTCAAACCTTATGCCATGCCGTTTGTAAGTGACAAAATGAACGATTTTGGCAAAAAAAGATAGGATAATGGCACAAAATGGCGGGTTTGGGTTGATTTGACATGACAAAATGACAATTTACTATCGCATTATGTAAGCAGCCAAACGCGTTTCCAATATTTTAAACACAATGGGTAATTCAAGGATGATTTCATTATAAAAAAGGTTTTCTGTTTGCAGAGGCAAATAGAAAACCTTGTAGGTGTGTAAACACAATTCGTTGAAAACTAAGCACTTGCAACTGCCATCAATTGGAATTCGGCTGCTATTTGTCTCCGCGTTTTATGGAGCAAATGGGGTTGCAAAGCCTCAAAACGATAGCCTTTTCTCGCAAAATGATCCAAAACACGCGGCAATGCATACAACATGCGTTCCGCCGCTTTCACACTGTCGTGAAATACAACAATGGAGCCGCGTTCTGCTGCGGTCAATACATTTTTCAAACAAGTTTCTTTGGAAATCGTCGTATCAAAATCGCCACTCAACACGTCCCACATCACCACTTGATAGTGACGGGTCAAAAATTGAGCTTGTTTGGGTTTCAACCTGCCATAAGGCGGGCGAAAAAGCGATGAACCTACCAAATTTGCCGCATGGCGCACATCATGGTAATATTCAATATTTTCAGTATTCCAACCACTCAAATGTTGGCTCGTGTGACTGCCTACCGTGTGACCCTGTGCGCGAACTTGCGCCAAAATCTCAGGATATTTTTCCACATTGTTGCCTACACAAAAAAAAGTAGCTTTTGCTTGAAATTGTTTTAAAATAGTCAATACCGCAGGCGTAACTTCAGGTATTGGACCGTCATCAAAAGTCAAATATAAAACTTTATCGGATGTCGGCACATTCCAATTAAAATTGGGAAATAAATTTTGAATAACGTCGGGCGTTCTAATGAGATACATGGCTGCTCGGTTAGGTTGGGTGATTAAAAATAATTGTTTATTGGGCGGTTTTCGAGGGTTGGGAACGCAGCTAAGTCGATTAGGAATATCTGTAAGATTCGTTCCTTCCAAAGGAACGTTTTAAACGGTCGTTTCGCTGTGTCTATTGCCCCAAAAACGGAATATAAAAATTTGTTTTGTCCAAATAAAAGCACATTTTGTGACATTATTGCCAAAAATGATAAAATAATCTATCTTTGCGTTCCAATTTAAAGTGCAAATAGGTGTATCAAAAAAATTATATAACATAGCCAAATAAAATCATGTCAAGCGTTGCAACAGAATCTGCTATTGTTTTCCACCGAGAAAACTTAACGGATGATATTTTAATGGATTTATATTCAAAACTTTTGTATCCGCGCCTCATTGAGGATAAATTGTTGATTTTGCTGCGACAAGGCAGGGTCGGCAAATGGTTTTCGGGCGTAGGACAAGAAGCGATTTCGGTCGGTTGTGCGGCGGCTTTGCAATCCGATGAGTTTATTTTTACGATGCACCGCAATTTGGGTGTTTTCACCACGCGAGAAGTCCCGTTAGAACAATTAGTGGCGCAATGGCAAGGCAAAGCGGACGGTTTTACGAAAGGGCGAGACCGTTCTTTTCATTTTGGGACGATGGAACACCATATTGTAGGAATGATTTCGCATCTCGGACCGCAATTATCTTTGGCGGCGGGTGTTGCATTGGCACATAAAATTCGGCGAGAGGGCAAGGTTGCCTTAGCGTTTACAGGGGAAGGAGGGACGAGTCAAGGCGAGTTTCATGAGGCATTGAATACGGCGGCAGTTTGGAATTTACCTGTGATTTTTGTGATTGAAAACAATGCGTACGCGCTTTCAACACCAACTCAAGAGCAATATGCCTGTCGTTCTTTGGCGGATAGGGGACTCGGTTACGGGATGAAATCGTTGAGTATTGATGGTAATAATATCTTAGAAGTTTATAATACGGTCACGCAATTAGCGGCAGATATGCGCGTGATGCCCCACCCTGTTTTATTGGAATGTCGCACGTTTCGAGTGCGCGGGCATGAGGAAGCATCGGGTACGAAATATGTGCCTTCAGATTTGGCGAAAGCATGGGCAGAGAAAGATCCCTTAGACACGTATGAACAATTTTTATTGAATGAAAGGATTCTAACACCAACCTTGATAGAGGATTTAAAAACGAATAATCGTTTGAAAATCAATGATATAGTCGAAAAAGTTTGGGCAAAACCCGCCATTGAATCATCTATTTCAGCAGAAATCGCAGATGTTTATGCACCTTATGAACCAACTGAAATCGTGCTGGAAGCAGACGCGCCTAAGACGAATCGGCGTTTTATAGATGCCATTTCGGACGGATTGCGGCAAGGTATGGAGCGACATCCCGAATTGATTTTAATGGGTCAAGACATTGCAGAATATGGGGGTGTTTTCAAAATCACGGAAGGTTTGGTGCGCACTTTTGGGCGGGAACGCGTGCGTAATACGCCCCTTTGCGAAAGCGCGATTGTTGGGATTGGGTTGGGATTGAGTTTGAAAGGCATGAAAGCGATGATTGAGATGCAATTTGCCGATTTTGTGACCTGCGGTTTCAATCAAATTGTGAATAATTTGGCAAAATTACACTATCGTTGGGGGCAAAATGCAGATGTCGTGATTCGCATGCCCACAGGTGGCGGTGTAGGTGCGGGTCCTTTTCATTCTCAAACCAATGAAGCATGGTTTACGCATACGCCCGGTTTGAAAATTGTCTATCCTTCCAATCCCTATGATGCCAAAGGACTGTTGTTAGCGGCTTTGGAAGACCCGAATCCTGTGTTGTTTTTTGAACACAAAATGTTGTATCGTTCCCTATCGGCGGAAATTCCAGACGATTATTATACCGTTCCGATTGGCAAAGCAGCCATCTCGCGGGCTGGTAAAGCTATGAGTATTTTAACATATGGCGCAGGAGTGCATTGGGCGACAAAAGCCGCCGAAAGTTTGGATATTGATGCGGAAATCGTAGATTTGCGTTCTCTTTTGCCGTTAGACTACGAAATGATTCAAAAAACCGTGCAAAAAACAAATAAAGTTTTGATTTTGCATGAAGATACTTTATTTGGCGGCATCGGCGGCGAACTTTCGGCATGGATTTCCGAGCATTTATTTGAATATTTGGATGCACCCATTTTGCGGGTTGCGTCTTTGGATATGCCAGTGCCTTTCGCCGCGAATTTAGAGCAACTTTTTTTGCCCGAAGCGCGGTTGAAAATAGCAATGGAAAAATTGAACCGTTATTAAAATTTTTATTAAACGTTTGGAGGGTTTGAAACCCTCCAAACGTTGTCGCAATTTATTTTTACTTAACCCTTTTTTAAATTTATAACAAGATGAATCTTAAAGAATTCACAGCAGTATCAGGTTTGCCGGGCATTTACAAATTGCTCAATGTTCGGGGGGATGGCATTATTATCGAAGATTACGATACCCAGAAACGTCAATTTGTGGCAACGCGCAAACATCAATATTCTCCGTTACAAACGATTTCTGTTTATACGAATGATGGTTCAAGTGCGCCTTTGAGCAACCTTTTTGACAGCATGTTTACGCAATTAGAAGCGCATCCTGTACCCTCTGAAAAGGCAGATTCTAAAATATTGCGGGCTTATTTCACCGCTATCATGCCCAATCACGACCAAGAACGTGTCCATACAAGTGATATTAAAAAAGCATTGAAATGGTTTAATTTTTTAAATAATCGTCAATTATTGGCACTGGATCCGCCAACGATTGATGCGTTACCTGCGACGGAAAAAGCGACAGAAGCCGTAGCAAGTATTTGATTTTTTTTGAATCAATGTATTTACAAAAAAATGGATTGTCAAGGTATTATACCGTTTGGAGGGTTTGAAACCCTCCAAACGGTGTTGTTTGTTTAAAAATGTTTTTTATGTTTTGCTTTTTCTTAACAATGTTTGTAGTATAAAAAGGGTATCTATCTACCTTTGTTTTCGTCAGAAAAAAGAGTTGATGAAGCCTAATATTTTCTTTATAAAACAGAAATTTACGGTCTTCACAATACTAAAAATCCAATATAAATGGTTATATCCGTACAAAAAAATGTTAATTATGAATGTGAAAAAGTTTATTTTTGCCTTAAGCATATCGCTTTGCACCCTCTCTGAATCTTCCAATGCGAAACCCACTCCTGTTCTTGATACGCTACCGCGCGTTTTTTTGCTCGGTGTTTATGACGGCGATTTTGAACAGTTGAAGGAGCAATACAGCATGAGTTTGGTGCAAGCCTGCCGTTCCGACATGGAAATGGCTTATTATAATTGGATACAAATGCTGCAACACTTAGAAAGTTATGGAAAAACCCAAAAATTTGATTTAGATGGGGTTAAAATATGGTTGTATGCGTTCTGGAACAAGGATGGTTCCATACAACATTTAGCTTTTTATTTAAAACAAAATTCTCTAAATATTGATAAAACGGCTTTTGCAACTTTCTTAGAAGGCTTTTGTCGCCAATATAAATTGCCGATTAAGGCAGATAAGAATTTCTCAAATTACAGTTCTGCAAGTTTCCCTGTGATGATTGAGAAAAAAGATTAATAGCTTATTCAGATGCTTTGGATGTGTAATGTAAATTATTGAAAATCAGCGAATTAACTTGCGTCAAGTTTGAAACTTGACGCAAGTTTTGAGGAATTAACTTGCGTCAAGTTTCAAACTTGACGCAAGTTTTGCGTTTAATTCAGTTCAAAATGAGCAACACTATGACAAAACGATTTGCTTTCCTTCAAGATTTTTGGGCGGATATTGTATCCATTATCTATCCGCGTTTGTGTTTGGCATGTGACGCGCCTCTGGGCAAGGCAGAAAAGCATCTTTGTCTGCCCTGTCAAGCGGATTTGCCCGAAACCAATTTTCATTTAATACCTTATAACAATACTTTTACAGAACGTTTTTATGCACGTGTACCGATTCAATCGGCGGCAGCTTACTATTGGTTTGCGCAGCGGAGTCGCGTGCAACAAATTATTCACCAAATAAAATACCATGACCAACCCGATGCAGCCACAGAAATTGGGCGCATGTATGGCTACGCATTGAGTCAAACCAAGCCTTTTTCAGAAGCTGATTACTTGATACCCGTGCCTATGCATCCGCAAAAAGAGCATCTTCGCGGTTACAATCAAGCAGAAATTTTCGCACAAGGTTTATCCGAATCCATGAATATTCCATTGATAACCAATAATTTATATAAAACAAAAATGACTCAATCCCAAACGAAAATGTCAAAACAGCAGCGTTTGGAAAACACCGAAGGCGTTTTTGCCTTGCGACATCCGATGGCTTTGTGCGGCAAAAAAATCATTATCGCGGATGATGTGATGACTTCGGGCGCGACATTGGAATCGTGTTGTAAAGCGATTTTAGCAGAATTACCAGATGCCGAAATTCACTTAGTGACCATTGCATTTACAGAACACTAATATAATAAACATAGGAGTCGGGAACTTTATTTCCCGCGACTCGCGTCAAAAAATTTACCCGACTCCTATGTTATACATCCTGCTTTGGATAAACCAAACCGATTTTTTCCCGAATTTTATACAAAGTCTCCGCCAAACGCACGCTTTTTTCCAAAGGCATCAAAGGCGATTCTAAAAGATTTTTTTTCAAACACCGATTCACTTCCTCAATTTCAAATTGATAACCATTTCCTTGATACGGCATTGAAAATTCTTTCACGGGTTTTCCTTGCACATGCAGCGAAATTTTCTCTGGATGATGGAAACGCGGATGAATGTGAATCGTGCCCTGCTCCCCATAAATATACGCTTCTGTATTCGTCAAGCTCGTAAAAGTACTGTGTAGCATGGACAATTCCCCTTTTTGATGTTTGAATAAAATGGCACAAGTGGTATCGACTTCTGTGGGCGAAAATTGCGCAAAGGCTTGAATATCAATGGGTTGACCAAATACTTCCAATGCCAAAAACACAGGATAAATCCCAATATCCAATAAAGAACCACCACCCAAATCTTTATTAAACGCACGTCCTTCCACATGGTAAGGCGCGGCAAAACCAAAATCGGCTTTGATACTCAATGGTTTACCAATAACACCTGATGCTAATAAACTCATTGCCTTTTTGAAAGCGGGTATAAATTGAGTCCACATCGCTTCCATCAAAAACGTATGATTCAAAGCGGCAGCCGTGACCATTTTGTGGACTTCCTGCGGGTTCATTCCAGCTGGTTTTTCACATAAAACAGGAATTTTGCGTTCCAAACACCTTAAAGTATTTTCGCAATGGAGCATATGCGGTGTTGCAATATAAACCGCATCCAAATCGGGACAATCTAAAAGGGCTTGATAGGAATCAAACGCATGTGGCACCTTAAATTGTTGTGCAAACGCCGCACTGCGCTCGCTCGAAGTGGAAGCCACTGCATGCAATCGCGCATCGGGTACGATTTGCAAGTCGGCAGCAAATTTGCGAGCAATTTTGCCCAAGCCAATAATGCCCCAATTCATTTTTCTTTGAATCCCCATATTAATGATTTTATTTGGGGCGAAAATAGTCTTTTTTTAGACTTGAAAGCCCATATATTGGCAAAAAAAACGATTTTCGCTCTAAAATCGGCTCGAAACGATACACCAACCACACATAACTTTTCGCATAAAATCGTTCTTTGCTTCGCAAACGCCTTCCAATGAGGTTCATTGGGGAAAAAAGGGCTGTAAAACCCAATTTCCTTTAACGATATCATTTGAATGTAATAACTTTGCTCCCACAATGTTTTGGAACACTTCCAAAAGGTTTATTATTTTTTTTATGGGCTAAGTCACTAGTGCTTTCACAAATAAGGTTTGTGGAAAAGGTCGCGCCGCCATAGAGGGGTAGAGAGCGCAAAATTTAAAAAAATCATTTTTTTTGCAAAAAAAATGATTTTTTTAAATTTTGCGCTCTCTGGAGGGTTTTTCTTTTCCACAAACCTTATTTGTGACAGCACTATTTATAAAAATAAAAGTTTTAAAAAATAATATTTAAAATATTGATTACCAATAAATTAAAATAAAAAATGGATGCAGCAAGGCTTTTAGAATTGGAAAATATATTTATTATGCTCAAAAATGAAGGTAAATCATTTGAGCAAATAGCAAAACTATTGCCTTCTGTGAACAAAAATATATTGAAAAAATGGGATAATGCATATAAAAATGTAACCGAAGCGGTTAGAAAAAATGGTTCACAACAAATTAATACTATTATTACAGGGAAAGATGTAAATGGAGAATACTTATATAACAATAAATTTCGATTTAAAATTTTCGACCAATTAGAAGCAATTAAGTTTGAACTAATATCCACTAATTTTCGAAATGCTCAATTAGAATCATTTAGATTAGAGTATTTAAAGTATTTCGAGCAATATTTTAAATCCATTAGTTATAAAAACTATACATACGATCCTGTTTTAGGCGAACATGACATAGAACTTGACTGTGTATTAACAAGTGATGACCCAATGATTCGGCAGAAATCGAATGACGCTTCCAAATTTTATTTTGATTATTTCTTAACTCCTCGAATGATATTGCAAAACAAAATACTTATAACAAATTTAAGCAAGATTTATTGTAAGGGGAATAATTTTGAAAATATATTACCATATGGAATTAAGCAATTTAAAGTTGAAAACTTTCATGATATTAAAAATATTTCGATTGAAAATTTGAATATTGATGCAAAATGGATTTTTCTGACAGGTGAAAATAGTTTTGGCAAAACGACCGTTTTACAGTCCATCGCCTTAGCTCTCTCGGGCGAACAAATTTTAGATTTTAAAAAAGAGAACTTTGCAATTGAATATCAAGCCTTCAATGAAGGAGTTATATTAAACTATTGGGATAGAGCTAAATTCTTATTTTTCAAGCATTTAGCATGTTATGGTGCATCGCGTTTGGAATTGCAACATGACCGCAGCAATAATGAAATTGGTGAAAAATCATCTCTATTATATTCATTATTTCATTCAGATGGTGTTTTATTGAATATTGAAATTGAATTGTATCTTTGGTCGATAGAAAAAGATATTCGCTTTGAAGAAACGGTAGCCCTTTTTAAAAAGTTAATTCC
>JBDLWG010000169.1:0-2917 GCA_039804385.1 Bacteroidota bacterium | reverse complement strand
TCGCATTGCCAGCACACAATTGGTCGCAGTCCTCACTAAAATTGGACATGACTGTTATAAACTTGTCCCACAGAACAAGGATATTTTAACGGTCGCAGTCCTCACTAAAATTGGACATGACTGTTATGGTGGAATTTATGCACCAGGGTTAACGACATATGTCGCAGTCCTCACTAAAATTGGACATGACTGTTATCCCGTCATCTTTGTAACTCATTGAAAATCAAATAATTGCGCCCTGTTTTTTTGGAAACAAGATTAGAAAGTGCCAAATTTTATTTGGCACTCAATTATTTATTGTAAAATCATTAGATAATAAGTGTCAATTTATTATCAGTTAACATTTCAATATCAATGAACTTTGGTCCGAAAACGCGGATTTGACTCAGTTGATTGACGCTTACATTGAGTATCAATAACGAGTCTTTATCGGACGATGCAAAGGTAACACTTTCTTTTTGAAACCACAAACTAAAATCATTTATTTTTTTTATTTTAACGGTTCCCATGAAAACAGACCATTGCACCCGCTCCATGCCAATAGATATCAGCTGATCCGCCATTTTGGTTCGGAAACGATTGTCCGTTATATCGTAAGCAATCAAATACGCTTGTTTCATTAACATTCTTTTTTAAATTGATATGTTTTTAATTGATTGACAAAAAGTCCTGCAAATCTGAAAAGATGCGTTTTGCGCGTTAACAACTTTTGATTGAAAGGCGTTCGCTGATTAAAATACTCATTAAATGCAGGAATAAGCCCTTTTTTACCATTACTGGAAAGTGAAAACCCGCCATGATCCGTCGGTTCAAAAAAATCTTCAGAGAATCCTGTTTTTAAAAATAATTCTACTAAAAATCGGTCTACCCAAGCCCGAAACGGTTCAATCATGTCAAATACAAGAGACGGCTTTGCATAATCATCTACGTGCAAGAAACCCAATTGTGGATCCAGTCCTGCCGCAAAACACGCTTGTTCCACCAGATTGTACAGCATGCCATACCCATAATTGAGAACGACATTGAACCTGTCCACCGCAGGACGGCGATTTCGTCCGCTAAAAAGGGTTGGGTCATCAAAGAATAATTGAATACTTGCCCAATACGCTCTCGCTAAAGCACCTTCAAGACCCATCAGATGCGGTCGAGCCGTTTCTAACAGTGCTTTTTCAAATTTTTTAAAGGCGATGCCTCCTTTTTCACTGTTTTGAATCGTTTGTACAATGCTTTTTGCTAAATGCGGTTTTCGGTCTTTCAAAAACTTCAAATTATCGTTTTGGAATTGTGTTTTATACTCAAAAAGGCTGATAATCCACTGCGTTGCAGCCACATCGACCGCAAAGAAAACTTGCTGACGGCGCACTGCTGCCAAATTATGGAAATACGGTGAATCCATTTTCGAAGCGATTTTCCCATGATTCGGATGATAAATGTAAATGGGAACACCTGATTCCGCCGCAAGCCGCAGCGCAGCCGATGACAATTGCGCATTCCCCAAAACCGCAATACTCGTAATCTTATCAGGGCTGATTAAGCGGCTTTGTTCGCCCAAAATCACGACAAAGACAGGTCACGACCTGTCCCTACGATTTATTATTTGTAATTAATTGATTATCAATTGGTTGTAAATTTTGAACTTTTTTTGAAATTAAAAAAACCTTTTTTGCACACCCAATCGCTGAATTGTTTAACTTTGCCGCATTCTATCACCTTAAAATCTTGGTTCCATGTTAAGTAATTTAGATAATGAAGTGGTTTTCAAAAAGGCATTCACGGATAAGATTGTCTTTCAATGTTTTGTGAAAGACCTTTTAGGGATTGACGTGCAAGTAGGCAAAATCGAAACTAAAAAACGGTTTAATCCCCAGATTGGTACGATTGATTGTGAATTAGATATTTCTGCCGAAAGTATTGATAAACAGATTCTTATAAAACTGCAAAAAATACAATTTGACTATACATTCGACCGATTCCTGCATTCGTTTGTGATGATGATTGTAGGACAAAAGCAAGTGGTTCAAGGCGATACAAGGAACCAAACCGCCTATGAGATTTTGGTACGGATGGTTCCTTACAGGCTAAAAGACCTCAATGGGCGAATTTTAACCGCCGAAAGGTTAATGACGGATTTTAGGGTTCAAAATCCTGACAAATTAAGAGGCTTCGTGGACATCCATTCGTTTGCAACATTCAACCTCAAAGACCGCTATCCCAATACACCCAAAGCAGTCCAAGATTGGATGGATTTGATTTACGAATCCATTCAGAATCCTGAAAGCACCTCTATTAACCTCCAAAATGAGGGCATTCAACGGGCAGCGAAACGAATTGAGGTCCTGAATTTCACGCCAAAACAATTAGCCGCCAAAAAAAGCATTGAACAAGCTCGAAGTGCGAAAATCGTTGGAGAAGAAGCCGCCGTATGGCGACAAAAAGTAAAGATAACCAAAGCATTTTATGCAACAGGAGCTTCTATAGCATTTATTGCAAAATGTCTGAAACAATCCGTTGAAGAAACGCAAGCTATGATTGATTTGACTTCTGAAAATGATAGAAAACCTTTTTTCTAAATTTATAATTTACTGATTATCAATATTTTACAAAACGAAAGGTCGTCGAAGTTACAACTTCGACGACCTTAATTATACAACGGATATTCGTTTTACATCCCTGCGCCGACTTCCATCAGTCCGCCTCTACCTTGAATTTTGCCATCTTGCACCAATGAATCGTATTTTTGCAACAACAAATAACTTTCGATTTGTTGCAAAGTATCCAGAATCACACCGATCATAATTAAGACCGATGTTCCTCCGAAAAACCGCGAAAACGCGCTATTGATACCAAACATGCCCATAATTCCCGGCAAGATAGATAATAATCCTAATGCAATCGCACCAGGAAGCGTAATCCGAGT
>JBDLWG010000168.1:0-5311 GCA_039804385.1 Bacteroidota bacterium | reverse complement strand
CAACTGCATACAACAGGCGGTGTTCGTTTTCAAGGCATGACAGGTACAGGCAATCGTCTTATTCAAACCGATGCAACAGGTGCATTAGCACCTATCAGTGCAGGTACAGCAGGTCAAGTTTTAACCCAAACAGCAACAGGTTTAGCTTGGCAAGTACCATCCGTTTCGGGATGGAATTTGACTGGGAATGCAGCTGTTTCGGGTCAATTCTTGGGTACAACGAATAGTACGCCCTTAGAATTTAAAGTCAATAATGTCAAAAGTGGTTTTATTACGACCAATAATACGATGTTGGGCTATCAATCGGGATTCGCAAATTCGACAGGCAGTAGAAATAGTTTTATAGGTGTTAGTGCAGGACAAAGGAATACAACAGGTGCAAATAATGTTGCTGTTGGTGGTTCGGCGGGTGCTAATAACATAACAGGTAGTAATAATACTTATATTGGAACAGACGCACGAGCTAACACAACTGGATTGGATAGTGTCACCCTTGTTGGAGCTAATTCGGTTGCTTGGGCAAAGAAAGCAACTGCTTTAGGTGCAAAAACCCTTGCAAGTGCCGAAAGTGCTACGGCGATTGGGTATGGTGCGGTTGCAAGTGCCTATTTAGCGACTGCGATTGGAGCAAATTCAACCGCAAATCAAGCGAATAGCCTTATTTTAGGAAATGTTAATGATGCCGCTTTGAAAGTTGGTATTGGAACGACTGCGCCAACTGCAAAATTGCACACGGTTGGTACCGTTCGCCATCAAAACTTGCCAACAGGTAGTGGCAGAATCTTAGTTATTGATGCTGCTGGAAATGTTTTTGCTTCTTTAAAAACAGCCTCAAAAGAGCCTCAAACGGGCAGTAATAGTGATGTTATTGCAGAAACGATTGAAGCACAAGCTACTGAAATCGCAGACCTCAAAGCCCGTTTGGAACGCCTTGAAAAGTTATTATCTGCAACAAATGGTGCAGCGATTACGCCGAATCCTACGAATGAAAAAGTCGTTTTAGAGCAAAATCGCCCCAATCCTGCGAATGATGTAACGGTCATTGGTTACGAATTACCTGAAAATGATAGCAAAATGGCTTTAAATGTAACCGATTTGAATGGCAAAATCATTTTTACTCAACTATTGCCTACCAATCAAGGCAATGTTGAATTGCATACAGGTTCTTGGACAGAGGGAAGTTATTTCTATTCGCTTGTTTCCGATGGTAAAGTGTTGAAAACCAAAAAGTTAGTCGTATCGAAAAATTAAAATGTACTTTTTCACATTGCGCCGAAGTGCAGCCTCTCGTAGGCTGCACTTTTTTCAGCAATGAGGAGAAGACACCAGGAATCCTATTATTTTTATACGCAATCATTTTTATCATTATTTTTAAACGATTGATTCAGCATGAAAAAGACATTTTTATTAGTACTATTTTTCTTTTGCGCTTGCACGATTCAACAAGTAGTTGCAGCCGATTCGTTGGACCTTGTTATCGTTTTTGCAAATAACACAGATGCCACCAAATGGAAGGGCTTATTGAAACCCCGAGAAGTAGAAATTTCGTATCCATCAGAGGCACGATTATGGCGTTTTCCGATTACACCCTTGAAATTTACCGTCAATGGCAAAGAATACACCATTCCGATGAACAATCCAGCAAAAGCAATTGGCGTGATTGGCGAAAGGAGCGATGCGATAGGGGTTGGCGACAATTCGACTTGGGTGATGCCTCCTTTGCCTGACTCCGTAATACATGGAACGCTTCTGAATAGTTCAACGCGACTTTTTCCTCATTTAACACCCGATTCCGTCAATTCGTTGTTCTATTTGCCTAAAAATCAGATTGTTGCGCAACAAGATGTTAAAATTTACTTGCTGGACACAGGTGTTGAATTGGAACAAAATGGTCTGCCCAGTAACGCTTTGCTCAGAAGCTATATCGATATGAATGCTGCCTGGAATTTTGTAAATAATACCCATTTGCCACATGATGACCATACGGATGCGCACGGAACGGCAGTAGCAGGTATTGTGACGCGCTATTTGACGTATTTGACGAATCCACAAAATAAAAACATTAAAATCGTCCCCCTAAAAGTTTTAAACGAACAGGGTTCTGGAACGGCATTTAATGTCATCAAGGCGATTGATAAGGCAACTCGGGAGCATGCCACCTTAATTAATTGTAGTTTAGCCATTAAAAAAAGTATTTTTTCCTTTGCTCGAAAGCCCCCTTTGCAAATTGCCATTGAAAAAGCAGAGGCGGAACACATTTTAGTCATCGCGGGTGCGGGTAATGATGATGTAAACATTGAATGTCGCAACTATTATCCTGCCGTGTTGCCCAATAACAATATTATTGCAGTGGGTGCATCTAAATATGACAAAAATGAATCTAAGTATGAGAAAACCGATTTTTCTAATAAGGGTCGAAAAAGTGTTGATGTGTTTGCTCCTGGTCAGAAAATCGGCTCCATTGGTAAAAATAACAACTATCTAAAAGCTTCTGGAACCTCCTTTTCAGCCCCGATTGTGACGGGTTTAGCCGCATTACTAACGGCGCAGGGGACTATTGGCGATTTTTTGGAAGTTAAAAAGCGCATTATGGAGACTGCGATGCCCGTTTCTCGACTTAGCGGCGCGTGTGTAACAGGAGGTGTTATCAATGCACAGATGGCATTGAGACAATAGTGTTGGGTGGTTTTGCGATAGGATGGAACGGATTTGCACCGATTGGTACGGATTTTTTAAAAAAAAATCCGTACCAATCGGTGCAAATCCGTTCCATCCGTATATCCATCCTATCGCAAAACCATCATGCGTAAAGTATATCTGCATTATATATTTTAAAAATAAGTATCTTTACGGTTTGAAAGAACCATCTTTATAGATACAAGTTAGCTCAAACTGTTTATGAATCAGTACATTACAATAAGTTATCTTTTTTTATGCGTCTGCATAATTGAAGGATGTCAACCTGTGACATCTTCTATTTCAATATCCCAAAAAGGCACTTGCGATACGGCAATGGCAACCTTTTATTACGAAAAAGGCAAATATGCTTTCAATACGGATAAAAACAATCAGCAAGCATTGACTTATTTCAAACAATCGCTTGAAATTCGGCAAGCCTGTTTGCCACCTACGGATTTTGAATTGTTTCGGACGTATTATAACGTAGCAAACGCCTATTTTGAAATCGGCAATTTCACAGAGGCAGTGACTCATTTTGAGTCCGCGAAAAACATCATCGAAAAATTAAATCGCCCTAAATTTTTAGCTTTAACGTTGTTGAAATTAAACACGACTTTGGGTTTTCTGGGCGAAAATGACCGCGCTTTACCTGCGCTGGCACAAGCACAACAACTTTTTGAAACCTTGAACGATACGGCAAAAATAGCAGAAACCTATAATCAAATTGGGATTTGTTATTATAGAAAATCAAATATTCAATTAGCTGAAAATCAATTATTAAAAGCGATTCAATGGTTTCAATACGGGGAACAGAACAACCATTTAGGCGATTGTTACAACAATTTAAACGCGCTTTATCAAAAAATAAATCGTTTCGATAAAGCTGAAAACGGTCTTCAAAAATCCTTGCAATATTACCAAAAAGCCTATACGCAAACGCCTAATTCAAATATTTTATTTAGAATGGGCAATGTTTATACGGAGTTTGGGCATTTGCATTTAAAACAAAATAATTTAAATCAAGCTTTTATAGATTATAAAAAAGCATTAACTATTTTCAAACAAAATCAACAGGCGATTTCAATCACCTATCAAGTGGAAGCTCAAAATGGCATTGCCGCCATTTATGAGCAGCAACAGCAATATCAACAAGCATTAGCATGGTGTGATACGAGTTTAACGCAATTGCCCGATTGGACGCAAGCGATTGCTACGTTGGAATTAAAAGCACGTCTTTTAAGCAAGATGAATCAAATAGAACCTGCCTATAAAACCTATTGTTTATTAGATTCTGTTTTACAAAAGACATATCAACTGTATAAAGAAGATGGTTCAATTTACAATTTAGCCGAAAAATCCATTCCGATTTATGAAAAAGCATTGAAAATCAGTCTTTTACGATTTGAACAAACCAATAATCATCCATTTTTGAATCAAGCCTTCACTTTTTGTAATCATAGTAAAGCCATTGTTTTGCGACAAGCGTTACAACATCAACAAGCCAAAAAGTTTGCAGGTATCCCCCATTCCGAATTGGAAACCGAACAAAAATGGAAACAAGAAATTGCTTTTCAGCAAAAACAGTTGAATCAAATCGGAAATGATTCCATTCAACAAACCCTTTTTCAAGCAAAAGAAGGTTTAAATCAATTTATCAAGCAGCTCGAAACTAAATATCCTAATTATCACCATTTGAAATATGCTGTAAATCAATCTTTTAATCTTTCTATGTTACAAAAATCATTGCCAAAGGATATGCTTTGCCTTGAATTTTTTATGGGTGATAGCACCCTTTTTGTTTTCGCGCTCACGCAACAGCAGGTAAAAGTCTATCCGATTGCGACACCGCTCTATCTGGATTCCATGATTATTAATTTGCATGAATCTCTTGTCAAACCTAAATCACAATTAAAAAATCAGTATTTGACAAATGCGCATGCGTTATATCAATTATTGTTGGAAAAACCGTTGAAAGAACTCAATCCTGATGGAAAATTGACGCGTTTGCGCATCGTACCCGATGGAAAATTAGGTTATATTCCATTCGATGCGCTATTGACGCAACCTGCGAATGATTGGGATGATACACGTAGTAAAAAAGTGCCTTATCTATTGCGTTCTTATTCAACATCTTATAATTATTTTTCGGATAGCATTTTTAATAACGTTGCGTTGAAAATCAAAAACAACTTTTGTGGATTTGGCATTGATTATCGAGATTCGTTAACCAATAGCTCCTTGCGCCCTAAATTGGGTTATTTAGACCATGCGCCCCGAGAAGTGGATGCCATTCAACAATTCATCGGTGGCAAAACGTGGAAAAATCAAACCGCAACTAAAAATTGTTTTTTAAAAAATGCGGCAAAAAGTGGCATTTTGCACCTCAGCATGCACAGCACCACCGATGATAAAAATCCCTTAGAATCGCAATTGATTTTTAGCAAAAAAGATTTGACGGATGATAACTTATTGATGGGCAATGAGTTGTTTGCACAACAATTCACTTGCGGCTTGGCGGTTTTGAGCGCGTGTCATACAGGCGATGGACATTTACAACGCGGTGAAGGCATTATGAGTTTAGCGCGAGCGTTTGCATATTCGGGTTGCCCGAGTTTGGTGATGAGTTTATGGA
>JBDLWG010000167.1:0-11201 GCA_039804385.1 Bacteroidota bacterium | reverse complement strand
GGAATTTCAGGAATTAAAGAATCATTTGCTTGATTTTTATCAAAAAAATCAAGCAAATGATTCTTTAATTCCTGAAATTCCTTAATTCATTTTTCTTCTTGCCAATCCGTTGTGGAAAGTGCTGCAATGACAATCCCCGTCACAATCATCAATATTCGCAAAACGAACCCTAAAAGTCCGCCAAAAGCATCCATCCAAACCAATATTGTGAGTTGAACACCTGTGATACTCAATATCAAGGAGGTAGAACCCAGCAAAAACAATAGAAAACCAATTGCAGTATAATAACTTTTTTTCATTTTAATATTTTCACCTTATATAATTAAGCTATTTTAAAATGCAAAGATAGCGAATTGAGAGCAGGTTTGTTAGCAATACGTCATGTCAACAACAAAAAATTTTTACTGGATAACTTTGAAAAGATTTTTGTATTTTTGGAGCGTCAATAACCATTACGCTTTGGCGAAATCAGACCATTCTTGCATCATTGGCGAGTGAAAACCAATAATCATTTCATTTTTTTGAACTCCAGTATCTAAGATTTGTTGCCCAATGTCTCAATTCGTGCGTTTTCAAAAATCTTTTATCACTTTCCTGCCTTCTTTGGTAAAATAATCGCAAATTTGCAGCTAAATTTTAATAAAACAATGTTTTTAGAACCGCATTTTAAAGGACAGCGCACCGGGTGGATAGAAGTTATCTGCGGTTCGATGTTTTCGGGCAAGACCGAAGAGTTAATTCGCCGCCTCAAACGGGCAAAAATCGCTGGACAACGAGTCGAGATTTTTAAACCTAAATTGGATACACGTTATGATGCGATTAAAGTGGTTTCGCACGATGCCAATGCCATAGACGCAACACCCATTCCAAAACCCAATAAAATGTTGGAGAATTTGGAAGGGGTTCAAGTGATTGGCATTGACGAAGCGCAATTTTTTGATAATACATTGACTGATGTTTGTCAAAAATTAGCTTTAAGTGGGATTCGCGTTATCATTGCGGGCTTGGATATGGATTATCGAGGGAAACCTTTTGGGGCAATGCCTCATTTGTTGGCAGTAGCGGAATATATTACAAAAGTACATGCGATTTGTCAACAATGTGGCAATTTGGCAACGCATTCCTATCGAAAAGCGCAAGACCAAAGTGCTATTTTATTAGGTGAGAAAGATAGTTACGAACCGAGATGCCGCACTTGTTACGAAATGGGTAATATTTTGGAGCTTAAATAAAGGATTTATTGATAATCAAACGTTTGGAGGGTTTTAAACCCTCCAAACGTTGTGACAAAATTACTTTTGTTGTTCGACTGAAAAATGGGGGCAATTGCATTTATTTTTTTGCAATAAGCTACACGAATCTGCCAAAAGCAACAAACTAATCCATACGATGAAACCAAAAATGGATTTCGATATGCGTTTTTTCATATTTTTATTTTTTAATTTTTTTAGTGACCAAATAAAACGCTCTTGCGTCCATAGTAAAAGAATTATTAACGAACATTATAGCTATCAAATTTTTTGAACGATAAAAAAAAGGTTATTGTTGCGCCACTCCACTGGGGCTTGGGTCACGCAACTCGTTGTATTCCAATCATTCATGGATTATTGCAAGAAGACGCGGAAGTCATTATTGCATCCGACGGCGGCGCATTAGCATTGTTACGCCGCGAATTTCCACATTTGGAAATGTTAGAATTGCCTGAATACAACATTCGTTACCCCTTTCAAAATATGATTTTGGGTATGATGACTCAATTACCTAAAATCATACGCGGTGCGGTGATGGAACACCTGTTTTTAAAAAAATATTTGAAAAATAATAAAGTTGATATAATCATTTCAGACAATCGTTTTGGATTTTACCATCAATCGGTGAAAAGCGTTTTTATCACGCATCAAATACGGATTATCATGCCATTTAAATGGTTGGAAAATATTATATATCAATTGAATAACCGTTTCATCAATCGTTTTGAAGCCTGTTGGATCCCTGATTTTGAAAAAAAGCCGAATTTATCTGGAAAATTGTCACATGAAATAGACCATCATCCAAATAATATAAAAACATTTGCTAAAATGTCCTACATTGCGCCATTAAGCAGAATGCGCTTTTTGGAACGTCCTAAACAGTATCAAGCTATCTTTATATTGTCGGGACCAGAGCCGCAACGAACTATTTTTGAACAAATCATTGTAAATCAACTTAAAAATTTTAAAGAAAAATTTTGTTTAGTAAGAGGTATTGTTTCCGAAATCAAGGCAAATTTAAGTACCAATGAAAAGGTTGAAATCCATAACTATTTGACATCCAACGATTTAAATGAAAAAATTGCGGCAAGTCATTTTGTGGTTTGTCGTTCTGGATACAGCAGCATTATGGATTTATGGGCAGCAGGCGCGAAAGCCGTCCTTGTACCCACTCCTGGACAGACCGAACAAATTTACTTGGCAGATTATTTACAGGAACAAAATTTATTTTTTAAACAAAGGCAAACATCATTTAAGCTCGCAGCAGCAATAGTGGTTATGAATCAGCATTCAACAACAACTTTGCACGCGACACAGGGCTGCCTACCCTACTCTACCAGTATTTTGAAACAAACTATTCAACGATTGTTAAAAGAGGGTGCTTAATCCTTTTGTGGTGAAAAATCAACTTTTTCTGCAAAAAAGATTTTAAAAACCACATCTTTTAATAACTTTGGAACGTGAATGAAAGATTATCTGATATGACAATTCATCTATGAAAAACAAATTTATAAATGATTGATTATCATCACAATAAAACAAGTCGTTCCCGATAACTATATTACAGAATCATCAACCAACCTTTTCGGATTGTGCTAACTTTATTCAGAACTAATCAAGCAGTTGCCAATATTATTGTACTGGCGTATTTATTTATCATTCGATTTTCCTTGTTTACGCACGCGTTTGCATGGAATCCTGATAATGCCAATGCAGGCGTGCCTTCCTTATGGATTTTCCAATTCATGAGTCGTTATGGCATCAATCCTGCGTTGTTGTCCTTAGCGTTGATTTTCGTGCAAGCCTTTTACATCAACTTAATGTATCGTAATTATCGGGCTACTCAAGAGGTAACGCTTTTACCAGGCGTATTTTACGCATTAGCAGCTTCTTTAATACCTGAGTTTATGAATTTATCGCCGATTTTGTTAGCGAATACGTTTTTATTGCTTGCCATTGAAAACGTCTATAGCATTTATCGGGCGAATGACTGTGCAGATAAAATTTTTAACATTGGTTTCTGCATAGGGATTGCAAGTACCTTTCAATTTTCGTTCACGATGTTTTTAGTAGCCTTTTTTGTGGGCTTGACAATCATGAGGGGCTTCCGATTGAACGAATTTTTGATGTTTTTCATCGGTTTTTTCATTCCACACATGCTATTAAGTGTTTATATGTTTTGGACGAATCAACTGCCTTTTATGATCCAAAACATCAAGGATAATCTTGGGTTTTTCAGCGTTCAAATGCACCACGAACAATGGGCTTCTTTAAAAATGCTTTTGGTGGGTATTTTAATTACCTTAGTATTGGTCACGAGTGGCATGTTGTATTCTAAACGCAATGTAACAGCGCAAAAATATGTGAGTATTTTATATTGGGTTTTGTTTGCTGCGATAGGTACTATATTGATGCAATCCAATATTGGATTACAACATTTATTAATATTATCAGTACCACTTGGTATTTTATTATCGTTTTGCTTGCAAAGTATCAATAGTAATACGACCGAAATGGTGCATTTATTGATAGTAGTGGCAGCACTCTTATTGCAATATCAACATATTTTATTAAGATAGTGGTTTGTAAATATAACCTTTGGAGGGTTTTAAAACCCTCCAAAGGTTTGATAACCAATTGATTAGAATATAAAATACTACGTATCCTAACACTTTTCTACACATAAATTTCAGCTTTATTGACACTTTTCTACACATAAATTTTAGCTTTATTGACACTTTTCTACACATAAATTTTATACTTTTGCGGAGAGTTATAAACAATTGATTCATGTCTTCAAATTGTATTTTTATGAAAAGAACTTTGTATCATCATCTTTTAGAATGGAAGGAAAGTCAGCGAAGGAAACCTTTGTTATTGCAAGGCGCAAGGCAGGTTGGCAAAACATGGCTTATCAATGAATTTGGTAAAAAAGAATATAAAAAATATGTTTATTTGAATTTTGAGCAAATGCCTAATCTTAAAACATTGTTTACCAACGAGTTATCACCTCAAAAAATTATTGAAAACGTTGGTTTATTATTGGGCAAAAAAATAAATCACGAACATACATTGATTTGTTTTGACGAAATTCAAAATTGTCAAGAGGCATTAACAAGCCTAAAATATTTCCAAGAAAGAGCTCCTGAATATCATATTATTGCGGCAGGTTCTTTATTGGGCGTGAGTTTGGGTAAAACGAGCAGTTTTCCAGTTGGAAAAGTCAACTTTCTGACCCTTTATCCATTGAGTTTTGCAGAATATTTAGAAGCTATTGGAGAAAATCTTTTGGTAGAGAAACAAGCCTTTTTAGAAACATTACCCGATATCCTCCATGAAAGAATGGTTGAAAGGTTAAAAATGTATTTTTTTCTGGGCGGTATGCCTGAAGTGGTGGCTGATTATATTCAAAATCAAGATATAAAAGCTGCAAGGCAAATCCAAAATGATATTTTGAAAGCCTATCAACGAGATTTTTCTAAATATTCAGACCCAACTCAAACAATCAAAATCACGGAAATTTGGCAATCGATTCCATTTCAATTGGCAAAAGAAAATAAAAAATTTAACTATAATGATGTGAAAAACAAGGCGCGGGCAGCCACTTATGAGCAAAGTATCGAATGGCTTAAAAATGCTGGCTTGATTCATGTCGTCCACCAAATTAGGGCAGCAAAACTGCCTATTTCAGGGTATGCAGACTATGGTAAATTTAAAATTTATCTGTTAGATACGGGCTTGTTGGGTGCAATGCTTCATTTATCTTCTGAAATCATTTTGAAACCCAATGAATTATTTTTAGAATATAATGGTGCTTTCGTTGAAAATTACACCTGTTTAGAACTCCTGAAAACCATTGAACAAGAGTTGTTTTATTGGTCTTCAGAACGGGAAGCAGAAGTTGATTTTGTATTTCAATGGGAAAATGAAATTTATCCATTAGAAGTAAAAAGTGGCACGAATCGGAATACAAAAAGTTTAAGAATTTATGCGGAAAAATTTCAACCCAAATTATTAATGAGAACATCGCCCCGAAATTTTATACAAAGCATAGAATTTATTAATATACCATTATATGGTTTGTTGGGTCTAAAATCGCTCTTGAAACGAGCAGGTGTATAACATTTCTTAGTACATGACAAAAAATAATGGATGTACGGATTTCACGGATTTTCACGAATTGGTACGGATTTTTTTTGAAAAAATCCGTACCAATTCGTGAAAATCCGTGAAATCCGTACATCCATCACCCACATTTCCCGACTCCTAAATGTTATACACCTAAAAAATTGAAGTAGAATTGTGAAAAACATGTAAATTGCGTTTTCAAATATCGTTTTTGTTAAAATTCTAAAACCAAGTATTCATCATGGAACCATTGTTTATACTTTGCATTCTGGCATTGATAGTCCTTTCGTCTGCCATTGTCACCGTACAGCAAGGAACAGTTGCCGTTACCACCATTTTCGGCAAATATAGTCGCACGCTTACGCCTGGCTTAAATTTTAAAGTGCCGATTATTGAACAAATTTTTCGACGCATTTCCAGTCAAAATCGCTCCGTAGAGATTGAATTTCAAGCGATTACGCAAGACCAAGCCAATGTTCATTTCAAAACGATGATTCTTTATTCTGTTTTGGACAATGAAGAATCGACCATTCAAAAAGTGGCTTTCAAATTTGTGAATGAACAAGATTTTATGCGCGCTTTGATTCGGTCTGTGGAAGGTTCGATTAGAAGTTATGTTGCGACCCGCAAACAAGCGGAGATTTTGTCGTTGCGCCGCGAGATTGTGCACGATGTGAAAGACCAATTAGACCATGTTTTATACGAATGGGGTTATCATTTGATTGATTTACAATTAAATGACATTGCTTTTGATGAGGCGATTACGCGGTCGATGGCACAAGTCGTTGCGTCAAGCAACCTTAAAGCGGCGGCTGAAAATGAAGGGCAAGCCTTATTGATTACCAAAACGAAAGCGGCAGAAGCGGATGGAAATGCGATTAAAATTGCAGCAGAAGCTGAAAAAATTGCGGCTCAATTGCGCGGTCAAGGGGTTGCGTTATTCCGTCAAGAGGTGGCGAAAGGGATGACTGAAGCCGCCAAAGAAATGGAAAATGCTCAATTGGATTCCTCCGTATTAATGTTTGTTATGTGGACAGAAGCCCTCAAACATTTTGCAGAAACGGGCAAAGGCAATGTTATATTCTTAGATGGCTCCACAGAAGGCATGCAAAAGAATGTTAAAGAGATGATGGCACTTTCGCAAGTCCATCATTTGCCGCCTGCAACGAAGCGATAAGTAGTTCATGTTAAATAATCGACAACAACGTTTGGAGGGTTTTAAACCCTCCAAACGTTATAATGCTTTCAGGTTCAACTACTTAGTTGAATCAAGAATTACTCATCTAATTTGGTTAAATAATGGCGTGTAGCGAAACCCATGATTCCAAAAAAGAGAAAGATGAATAAGGTGTAATAATTGACCGCACCGTTATCTCTGCCTGTCATTTTCATGATGCCCAAAACGATACCTGTCAACAACATAATGCTGCTTAGAATGGTATAAAACAAACGATTCATAATGTTATTTTTACGATTGAATAAATTTGTGAATAGAATCTTGTTTCCACAAGAATCCTTGCAAAAGTAAAAAATTATAAGACGAATTTATAACCAATACTGCGAATTGATAAAAAATATTTTGGCGTAGCAGGTTCTTCTTCAAAATATTTTCTGAAAGATAAGATAAAATTATCAATCGTGCGCGTCGATGGAAATACATCATAACCCCAAACAAATTGCAAAATTTGATTGCGCGAAACCACTTCATTTTTGCGCTCTACCAATAATTTTAATAACATGGCTTCTTTTTTAGTCAATACAAATTTGCCTTGATTGCCTTTGGCTTCAAAAGTAGAGAAATTGACCTCATTTTTGCCAAAATAATACATATCACTTTCATCTGATAATTGTTTATGCTTGCGTTTCAATAAGTTTTGAACGCGCAACAAGAGTTCTTCCAACGTAAATGGCTTCGTCAAATAATCATCCGCCCCTTTTTTCAACCCTGCAATGCGGTCTCCTGGCGCGTCTTTGGCGGTGAGGAAAATAATGGGTACATCGGTATTCGTCAAACGCACCTGTTCACAAATTTCAAAACCGTTCATTTCAGGCAACATGATGTCTAAAATCAGCAAATCAAAATATTGTTCTTTGAACAAACGGACGGCATCTTTCCCATTTTCAGCCGTAATGACACTATAACCTTCTAATTCAAGATTTAATTTTACAACATCAAGGATATTTTCCTCGTCTTCTACCAATAAGATACGCATATTTTTATTTTTTTTAGTGAAAAACAGTCTTTTAGTAAGTTACAAAAATAGAAATTGTTTCGACAATGCCCTTTTCTTTAACGCAACATTAATGATGATTTAAAGTTTTGTCATAGAATTGTCATTTTTTAAACACATAGTACACATAAGGGGACATAGGGCACATAGATTGGAAAGTGAGTTTTCCAATGAATGCCCCTATGTGTCCTATGTACTCTTATGTGTCCTATGTGTTAAAATATTTGTGTATTTTGCAAGATATTTATTATTTTTGTGTCAAAATGCAAAAAAAGAATGAATCAACAATCTGGAATAGGCGGTTATCGCGCAGGTGCGATGCCCCACAATGTTCAAAAAATAATAGCTGGCTCTGTCGAAGCCGATAATTTGCCGCCCAAAGTGGATATGCGCAAATTTTTGAGCCCTGTCGAAACGCAAATTGGCAACAGTTGTGTTGCGAACGCGCTTACAGGTGCGTATGAATATTTGGCAAATCGGGCATTAGGCAGCGCGGAAGACGTGAGCCGACTTTTTGTCTATTACAATGCCCGCGCTTTGGAAGGCATGCAAGCGGACGATTGCGGCAGTGTGATGAGCCATGCGATTGAATCGTTGAAACGATATGGCGCGTGTTCGGAAAAGGCTTGGCCCAATAATCCTGACAAAATCACCAAACAACCACCGCGTGAAGCCTATATCGAAGCGTCTAAATTCAAAATCAAAGAAGCCCAATACCTCGAAACGGACTTGGATGCTTGGCGACATACGTTAGCGCAGGGCTATCCGATTGCCTTCGCGCTCAATACGTTTGAGTCTTTTGATGAGGCAATGCGCTCCAAAGGGCGCGTGCCAATGCCGAAACGCTCGGATAATGTACGTGCATCGCATGGTTGGCATGCCATGTTATGCGTTGGCTATTCCGACCCTGACCAAATGTTTATCATCCGCAATTCGTGGAGTGAACGCTGGGGCGATAAAGGTTATGCGTACATTCCATACGATTATGTGATGAATCCTGATTATAATGGACATGATTCTTGGACGGTCAAGGCAGTGAGTGGATTGGATTTTTCAGAAGAGGTGTCTTCTGATGATGAATCCTCGAATTTCAATACAGAAGGCATGTTGGTCATTGTAGAATTTACGATTTTGGTGGAAGACCCTGATGATTTTGCCAATCAGTTGGAATTTATTTGCCAAGATTTTTCAAATCAAGATGATGATTATTTTTTCGATTATGATTTTGAAGAACAAGAAGGCGGTTGTTTCACCTTGACTTTTCGGGGTTTTGAAATCAATACCGATAGACCCGATGAATTTGTGGATGAATTAGACGCATTTTGCCAAGAATACGCCATTGAAGGGGATTATGGTTTTAAAGTGCAACAAGAAGAAGTCTAATTTGCAATAAGTAGCTGAAGTAAATTCAACGCACAAAACTTGCGTCAAGTTTGAAACTTGACGCAAGTTAATTTGCTGATTTTCAATTATTTACATTTTGATAGCTTATTTATGTCCAATTACTTATATCGGATAAATTGGAAATTCCTACCCTATATTTTCGCGGATTTTTATTAAAATCCGTGAAAATATGAGGTAGGAATTTTCATTACTAAATGCTTATCCCAGAACGACATCACTTTTTAAAATTATCACTCGCCCAAATGCGCCATATCAAGCGTGATACTACTATGTGCATAATTCACAAGCACAACCAATTTTTGATTGGTGGAACGCATAAAATGCGTTAATTACTACCAATTTTATGGTACAAAGCACAAATAATTTTGTGATAAAAGCAATCATTTTGTTTTAATTTTGTTAAAAATGAACGCTTTTTCGTTAAGCCTTTAAATGAACTATTGACATATTGACGTATTTTACACTTCATTGCCAATATGTCATCAAAAAATGTCACTATTTTGATTACAAAACTACTACAAGTATGACATAATGACATTAAATATTTGTTTTTTTTTAATTGGTTCAAAATTTGAAAAACAAATAGCATAATAAACTTATTTTTTTTAATTTTAAAACTTATTTTATGACTTCGACCCAATCTATGACTCATAGACGCATGAAAGTTTTTGTAAAATGGATTGCACCCGACCCTGACCGCCAGCAAGACATGATTGACCAAGCTCAAACCGTACGTGCTAAAATAAAAAAAAAGGCAGAAGATGATGGTTTAACCATCATTTCAATGCCTTGGTCAGGCTCTTACGCAAAAAAAACAGGTTTGAGACGGCACTATCGGGGTACATCAGAAGTAGAAGGGCAAGATATTGATTTACCTTTTATTTTGGAGAAGACCGATGACGAAGGTAAAAAAATTGAAGATTTAATTCCTCGCTTCAAAAAATATGTTGAAGAATGCTATCCCAGAAAGGTTGTTACAACGACTAAGAAATCGGTCAAACTAATGATTTCAGACCAACTCAGTTTTGACATTGTACCGATGTTAGAAACGAATGTCTCTAATGAGCAAAAAATTATCACTACAGAAGGGGATGTCGTCAAAACCAGCATTCAAAAACATATTGAATTTATTACCAATAGAACCAAACAAAGTGATGAAATTCAAGGTGTTGTGAAATTTAATGAATGCGTTCGATTGATGAAATGGTGGCGCGAGTTCCAAGCTAATCGTAATACAACGTATTATCTAAAAGCAGATACAGACCCCAAAAAAGATAAACGCCCTTCCAGTATGCTGATAGAAATGCTTTGCGCAAAAGCTTATGACGAATTGAGTGTTGAGAAAACGCATGCAGATACCTTAGCCAAATGGACAGCCTTTTTAAGTCATCGGGTTAAGAATCGAATCGCGTTCACCTTTACAGATTTCACTAAAAATCCAAAAATCAATGCCAATGATTATTGGAGTGTCTTAGATCCTGTGACCGCAGATAACAATATTATCAAAAGGTGGGATAAAAACAAGGTGGATGAATTGGCGACTTGGTTATTTAATGCAAAAGACTCTTGGCAAAGAATCATTCGATTGACAACAGATGAAGAAGATAGTAAATGTGTAGATGAATTGGTAAAATTATTCGGAAATCCATTTAGAAATAACGCTAATCCTTAAAATAATAAATATGACTCAGACTTACACCAATAGTGTGACCAATACTTACACGGAATCAAGAGCCATTTACATAACGAATAAGGCTTTTGAAGATATTTTAGGCATTGAGATTAGAGGTTTTATCACTTCTGAACGCGCTCAAAGATGGAGAAGTGACATTTTATACCTCTTGAATAAGAATGCTTTGACGTTTTTTGAAATTCAGTTTACATTGCCTAATGGAACACGCAATGGGCTTCGCTATGTGCTCAAAGCAGATGGTTCGATTTATGGAGATGATGAATCTGGTGGCGATGATTTCTGGAATTTGCCTAATGGTACAAGTGCTAATATATTGGTATCATGGAAATCTTCTATCTATAACAAAATCATTCAAAATGAGTTAGCAAAACGCGGTTATCAAACAGGACACGCTTTGAGTGCTGCCGCAACTCAAGAAAGAGAATATTCAAAAGATGGTTACGGTTTTCAAAAAAATAAAATAGGAACATGGTAGAAAATAATGCCCTCCAACTT
>JBDLWG010000166.1:0-20540 GCA_039804385.1 Bacteroidota bacterium | reverse complement strand
GATTGATTATACGGCAAAACCAGATGAAGCACCTGCGGGCGGTTCTGCGGCGATTCAGTCGGATAAAGGTTTGTTTTTCATCAATGCGGATGGGGCTGACCTCGAAAAACCACAACAAATCTGGACGCAAGGCGAAACTCAAAGTAATTCGCGCTGGTTTCCAACGATTGACCGCCCGAATCAACGCATGACCAACCAAATTACGATGACCGTTGCGGATAAATATAAAACCTTGTCGAATGGTTTGTTGAAAAATTCTAAGAAGAATGCGGATGGAACGCGCACCGATACTTGGTTGATGGACATGCCGCATGCACCGTATTTGGTGATGATGGCGGTGGGCGATTTTGCAGTTGTAGAGGATAAATGGCGCGGAAAACCATTGATGTATTACGTAGAACCGAAATATAAAGACTATGCAAAATCCATTTATAAAAATACACCTGAGTTATTGGACTTTTTTTCGACGAAATTAGGCGTTGAATATCCTTGGCAAAAATTTGCGCAAATCGTGGTTCGGGATTACGTTTCGGGTGCGATGGAAAATACAACGGCGGTTATTTTTGGCGAATTTATGAACGGAACCGAACGCGAACTCATTGATAATGAACAAAATGAGTCGGTTGTAGCGCATGAAATGTTCCATCATTGGTTTGGCGATTTGGTGACGGCTGAATCTTGGTCGAACTTGACGGTGAATGAAAGTTTTGCCAATTATAGTGAAGTCCTTTGGTTTGAACACAAGTACGGTAAAGATTTTGGGATGCACCATTTGGCGGCAACCATGGAAGGTTATATGGGCGAGTCGCAACGTAAAACACACTCATTAGTGGATTTTACGTATAACAATCGAGAAGATATGTTTGATGCCCATAGTTACAATAAAGGCGGTTGCATTTTGAATATGTTGCGGAATTATGTGGGTGATGAAGCGTTTTTTAGTTCTTTGAACAAATATTTGACCGATAATAAATTCAAAACAGGGGAAGCACATCAATTGCGTTTGGCTTTTGAAGAGGTGACAGGCGAAGATTTGAGTTGGTTTTGGAATCAATGGTATTTCAAAGCAGGACATCCTGTATTAGATATTTCTTATAAGTATGATGCCGTCAAAAAGATGGTTCAAGTCGATTTGGAGCAAAAACAAGAGGCTTCTGAGAAAATTCCTGCGGTTTTTGAATTACCAATGCAGGTCGATGTCTATCAAGGCAAGGGCAAACCGACGCGACATGCGATTCGGATGGTGAATCGGAAGCAATCTTTCACCTTTCCTGCGGCAGTCCAACCTGATTTGGTCAATGTAGATGCGCAAAAAGCCTTGCTTTGGGAGAAAAAAGACAATCATACAGAAGCTGAATGGATTTTCCAATATTACAACGCGCCTGAATATTTCGACCGCAGAGAAGCGATGGAAGGTTTGAAATCGAAAAACATGAGTGCCGCAGCAAAAGCGGTTTTTGTAGCTGCTTTGAAGGATCCATTTTGGGGATTACGGGAAGATGCCATCAAAAATTTGGCTATCAAGGACGAACCGACCGCGATGGAGACGATTCGTAAATTGGCTACGACTGACCCACATTCCAAAGTGCGCGCTGCTGCCTTAGGCAAATTGGCGGCGACCAAAGAGGATAAATACGCGGAGACGTTTAAAAAAGTATTGGAAAAAGAGCAAGCCTACCCTGTGATTGCGGCGGGCATGTCGGCATTGTACAAATTGAGCGCGCCTGCGGCATTGGAAGCGGCGAAAAAATACGAAAATGAAACCAATTCTGAATTATTATTGAGTGTTGGTGAGATGTATGCACAAAATCCAAATGCAGAACGGGTTGCTTTTTTTGAAAAAAACCTTGAAAAAGTGAATGGTTTGGAAGCGATTGGTTTTGTGGGCAATTATGTGAAAATGATGGTCAAAACGGGCGAAACGGATTTGAAAGGCAAATTGACGCGGTTACACAAAATCGGGATTGACCAATCGCAATCGCCTTGGCGGAGATTTGCGTGTGCGCGGACGTTGAAAGACTTTTCTGGTTCTTTGAAACAGAAAAATGCTTCCGACCCGTTGATTGCGACCGCAGAAGGTTGGTTGAAAGAAATCGTGGAAAAAGAATCGAATGCACAATTGAAAGCGGTGTATGAATCGGTTTTTAGTGATAAATAATTACTTGAATTTTTTGGATGGATTGGATTCTATGGATTACAATCCAAAAATCCAATCCGATAGCGTAGAACGTTTGGAGGGTTTGAAACCCTCCAAACGTTATTGTTGAGTATTTAAAAAGAACCACTTATCCAGCAACTCCAATCCATGCAAAACATTTGGAGGGTTTGAAACCCTCCAAACGTTATACGATACTGTGCGTCGGGTGGTTTTGCGATACAATAGTATCCAAAATCACCCGATGCACAGTATATTCGCGAAGAAGAATTAAAAAATAAAGTCGCTCAAGACTTTTTCAACGCCTTTGATTGCACCAAGATGGTGAGCAAAGCGATTTTGAATTTCAAAATGATTGTTTGACTTCTTAGTACATGACAAGAAAGAAAATGTACTAAGGTTTGACTTATACGTTATTTAGCAATAACATTCAATCGAAATAGGGCACAAATCATTGGATTCCGTTTACCGAAATGGAAGTCGAGCCGCAAGAAGCGTTTGAAAGCCACTTGATGACGGATTTTCTGAAAGGGAAAATCAAAACAGCAGCATCAGACTTATTCCAAAGTGACAAAACAACTCCAAAACAACCTTTAATCTTTTCAGCCGAAGCTTATATGAAATGTATCACAAGTTTGCGCGAACCATTGCACGTTTTAGAAACCAAATTGCAACCCAAAGGGTATGCTTATGGTTTTTTGAAAGCGTAAAAAACAATAAAACCTCGTTTTTTAACAATTCTCTATCAAAATCGGCTTATCTTTGTACTTAAAATTACTGACAATGGTACTCAATTTCATTTATAATCAAGCGGGGCAACCCGAATATGCGGTCGTCCCCATTCAAATTTGGGAAATGTTGAAACAGCATTTGACTCAACCTGTGGAAATAGTGCCGCTTGTAACCGTCAAGCCTACGCCTTTTGACCCGACTCAATATGAAGGGATGATTCGTTCTAAAAATTTAGACATCGAAACCGAATTACAAAAAATGCGCTCAGAATGGACAATCAATATCTAATTGACACCAATATTATTATCTATTATTTGGATAATCAAATTCCGCAAGACCATTTGGAACAAGTTCGGAATATTTTTCGGACTTCTTTCAATATTTCAACGATTACTAAAATTGAAATCTTGGGTTGGAATCGGTTGACCGAAAGTGAAAAACGCCGCTTAGAAGGCTTTCTAAGTGCCGCCCAGATTTTTTACATCGGGGAAGCCATTGAACAAAAAGCGATTGAAATTAAACAATCTAAGAAAATAGCGACACCCGATGCGGTCATCGCTGCAACCGCATTGGTTTATGACTTAACAATTGTCACTCGAAACCAAAAAGATATGGAAAAAGTAGAGGGTTTGCAAATTTTTAATCCATTCAAATAAAATGGCTTAAAACGTTGCGCGAACCATTACATGTTTTAGAAACCAAATTGCAACCCAAAGGGTATGCTTATGGTTTTTTGAAAGCGTAAACTTGGATTTTTTAGATTATCTGGATGACAAAAATCCAGATAATCTAAAAAATCCAAGTTTAAAAAATCAATTAAACAAAGTCAACTATTGTCTCTGTGTCTGCACAGGCAAACAGAGCTGCGCGGGACAAACGACTATCTGCGTTTTCAAAGTCGTGTAGCAATTCGCATCCGTTACGCGAACCGAATAGTCGCCTAACTCATTGGTTGTCACGGCATTGCGTGTAATGGAAGCCGTTGTTGCCGTAAAGCCATTCGGCCCTGTCCATAAATAACTCGTTCCACCTGATGCGGTTAAGGTTACATTATTGCCCAAAACAGTTGACGTAATGGGCGTTACACTTGGATTCATATTGCAATAAATGCCTTGGTCCCAAGTCAAATCCGTTTCGCCTGCGTCCAAATGGGTAATTGCCGTTATCATTGCGGGTTGCCCATTATAAGTCGTGTTGGTTCCATCCGAATCATTGGTCGCATTGCTGGTTGCGGCATTTGCAGGCGAACCTGTGTAGCCTGTCGGCAAACAAAAAATTGCGTAATAATCTCCAGCTGCCAAATTAGAAAATTGATATTGTCCGCCATTGCCCGTAATGGTAAAATTAATTAATGCGTCGGTTGCAGGTGCGGCGGTTGCGCCTGCGGCTTTGTACAATTTGACCCGAATCCCATCCATTCCACCTTCGCTGGCATCTTGAATCCCATCATGATTGGCATCAAACCAGACCGTACTTCCATAAAAGGCAGGCGTTCCTGCTTGCACTTTGATACCGACTTTAATCGGTTCGGCAGCCAATAATGGGAGATTATTATCCGTCCGCGTTCCGACAAAGGCAAAAGAGTTCCATGCAATTTCATTGTTGGTGGGCGCATTCACTGGTGCACGCATGGGCCAAGTGAACAACAAGGAATCGCCTCCTGCTAAGATGGTTGCGCCAAAATCAATTTTGACGGATTGAACGGTGGTAATATCCGTAGGCGGAGTTGTACTCCAACTCGCTGATACACAACCACTTGGGAAGGGAGAAGGGTCTGTGGGTTGTTTCACTTCATCCCGACAAGGATTGGAAACCGTTGAATAATAGACCGTAATGCCCGCAGGTGCGGCAATGGGGTCTGCCAAATTGGGTCGCCATTGCGTCAAGCGCACACTTGGGTCAATCAGCCCTCTATCGCCCACAAACGGTAAGATGTCAATGATTTTAATGTCTTTCATCGGGACATTCCCCGTATTTTTGAGGATGAGTTTGTAATCCGCATTCCCACCCGGAACCGTCCAACCAAAATTTGGATACCGCGAATAGGCTGTATCCAAAGAGCCTTTGACCCATTTGATGGATTCCATCGAAGCCGCCGAACTGATTCGTATGGCACAAGAATGAACATCCGTCGATTGTTTACACAATACTTCGGTTGTATTACCATTCCCATTCAAATCACTTGCATCCACCGCAGCATCGGAGCCTGTACAAGGCGAATTATTACTTGATGATATGTAAAAGGTATTTAATAAGGATACATTCGGCGCTACTTGGTTCGTGATGCGCATTTGAGTGGAAACGTTGAAATCAGTACCATATGGTATAATCGTGCCTGCGGGAAATGTCCAACGCAATAGGGTTCTGCCAGAACCTGCGTAATTGTTTAAAATGGTGAATGTTGGTGCTGCTACAATGCCCGAAGTCAATGGATTATAAATTTCAGAACCTACAATAGGTTCCATGCCTGCGGGCAACCAATTCATCAAAACAGGATCCACTAAGTTACTACCACCGCCGCCAACGATGACCTTTCCAATGGATGACAAAATCGTTCCAATTGCGTACGGACTTGCACAAGCAGGCGTATGTTCCGCTTTGAATGCCGTAAATGCACTGGGCGAACGGGGTTTTAAAATAAAATCAGTATTGCAAGCGGTTCGAGTCGCAGGAATGCCTGCGGTTGAACTATTCCATTCGACACAGTTATTGACAGGTGTATCGGTTAAAACATCTGGTTCCGCAGGTTTGAAGTAGAATTGGGCATAATTGCCAGCACCACTTAAAACCGTATTGGGTTTGAAAGGGGATTTAAAAACAATTTTAATTTTAGTATAATATTCACTGGCATTGGGTCCTTCTGCCATATTGTTACTCATTCCCGTTAAGGGTATCCAAGTCGCATTGAGATTGGTTTGGTACTCAAAATGGTCTATGACGGATTGAGCATCAGTGAATGATAAACCATTGAATCGCACTTCACTTGGAATATTTTCAATGAATGTCACATGGTCTAAATCCACATTGCCTGTATTGCTCAAATTAACTTCATAACTAAGGCGTTGCCCTGGATATACACTGCTACCTACACCATAAGCCTTTCCTTTTGAAATCACTGCGTTCACATTAGGAGCAGTCAAAGGATGCGTGACCACCAAATTCGATACACAGGCACTGCCCACCGAATTGCCATTACTTAGGGTTTGTGCCGTTCCATTCAAGGGGGTGTATAAGACTTCTGCAGAGTTTGTCACGGATTGCCCTGCTGTAAAGGTAGGCGTTGGATACCGAAGTTGTACATCTATGGTATAATAGACCCCGATCCAATCCGTTCCATAACTAACAACGGTCATATCTCCAAGCGGTAAAATCAACTCATTAGAAGCGTTTATTAAAGCAGGATCTGTATAACTGGTATTGGTTACACTCGAAAAAGCGACTCGTTTAACGGTAGCAGAAACGAAAACAGCCCCTGTGGGCAAGGCATCTTTCAAACTTACATTGGTATTGTTAAGCATACCTGCGGTCACAGCATAGGGATAGCCTGTGTTTTCGTGATATACTCGAATGCGATAATTGGTTGGAAAACCCACCGCACCGCCACCAAGTATGGTTTTTTGAGCGCAAAGGCGCGGTGAAGCGTTCACTGTAATCGGTAAATTTTTGATACCAGAGGTAAAACCTCCTGTTGAAGTCAATTCTGTGGCAAAATTTAGGGGCGTTCCATTCGGAATGGAGCCATTCATGGTGCGCAAACCGATTTCCAAAACGCCTGTCGAACCAGATGCCACTGGATCTACAAAGGTAATCGTCACTTTTTTAGCACCAACCGTATTTGTGAAAACAAAATTGGCAATAGGTGCGTGTATCGTGCCTAAAAGGTTTTCGATTCGAACGATTTCATTCGGCAAATTGATGACTGCTTTTACGCCTGAAGCGTTTCCTGTGACACTCGAAACGGAGTATGCCAATTGCAAAATAGGGACTTCACCCGCTAAAAAAATCGTTTTATTATTTTTTTCGGTGACTGCCAAGGAAAGCGTCACTTGCGCCCGCATGCAAAAACACAGGAGTAAAAAGCCCAAAAGCATGGAAAATTGCTTTTGGCGTTCATTGATTAGAAACATTTTATTGTGAATGAGTTTGTTTTGCAACCAAATCAAGGTAAATCGCCTTATTTTACCAGCTAAATCGGTTTTTTAGCGGTGTGAATGGGCTATTGGAATTGGAATGATTGCCTAACAGATTAAAAAAATTGGCTATGATAAAGGCGAGTGTTTTTGTCAAAACGGATTTATAAAGGCAATTACATGGGATTGGAACGTATTTTTTTCAAAAAAAATAGCTTATTGTGACATGGTAAATTAATAAAACATATAAGAGATTTGGTATTCGGGAAATAAATTTCCCGAATCCTATATTGGTGATACACCCAAATCCGAAACATCCGAATTTAGACGAAATCAAAAATCGCATTTTTTCGCCTCAGACAATTCGATTTTGCGACCATCCAAATCTTCGATAATCGCAGCCGTTTCGGACGGTTGTGCCATGATTTTCACCCCTTTTTCTTTCAAATCCGCCAATAAAGGCAACAATTGCGGCACTTCAAAACCCAATCGAGTGGTGGTATCCACTACCGTTATTTTTTTCGGCAACGGATAGATTTCAAAAACCGTCCCATCCAATATCGTTGAATAATGGAAAATACCTTGTTCGTGTTTATGATATTCAAAACGCAAACCTAATTGTTCATAAAAGTGCGCTAATGCGTGCAATTGATTGGTTTTCAATACGATAAGATTGATTTTCATATACGATATAATTTAAAAAATAGGATTCAAATAAGCAAAAATGCTCCATTTGTTTTTTTAAAATTCAAACGCGAAATAGGTTGAAAAAAGTGCGGCAAGTTGCAACTTGCCGCACTTTGTGATCGAATTTTGACTTCCAATTTAACAGGTTATACACTTGTATGCTGACCATACGGCAAAATTTTCTTGCACTCACTCCCCACAAATACCAAACAATAGGCTAAAAGATTGGGTCTTTTGAAATAATCGGACTTCATATAATCGGCAAGTTGCTCCGCGCCTTTTTCCGAAACATGGTCTAACAACGATTTTACAGGCGAGTTCGCAGGTATTGCAGGCGTAGGAACGGGTGTTGCCGTTTTGGGTTTGCGTCCTTTTTTGGCAGGCGAAGCAGCGGGCGGTTCTACCACTTTTCCATCCTTATCCACCCATTTGGAAGCATCTTCTTTTTTGATATATTTTAATTCAAAAAGGACTTCGTGTTTGATGACGACTTGCGGAATCCGTTCTAAAAAAATATCCACATATTTGCTATTGATTTCCAATTCACTCCGAATATGATAACTTTCATATGGATATAACAAACCTATCATCAATGTTTTAAGGTGTTTTTCACCATAGGTTATTTTATCCCGATTGGAATGCGCTTTGGACAATGCCCTTTCAACATATTTCACAAAATCATGGATATTGCCTTGCCAAACTAATTTTCGGAGCGATTCCCGAATGAGATGTGTTAAATTATTATAATCCATTCCAACGCTCAACGCTACAAAATAATCATAATACAATTTTTTTATCACATAATTCGGCATTTGAAACGTCCATTCATTGCCCGACAACGATTGAATCGTCGTCATGCCCGTATAAAACAACATACTCCAAATATCTTGAATCCCAAATCCCATCGCCACATTAAATCGGTCGGTCAAATACGTATGCACTGCGCCATTTTCCAACAAATCGTTTAAATGCGCCAATGCAATGTCTTCATTACCACCAATATTAAAAATATTTGCAATTTTTTGATAATCCGTTGCAAAGTTCGCGGTCAACATTCGTGGCGGATATTCGCGCTCACTTTGGTAATAATTGGCAAAATAAAGTACCATTTCAGGATTATAAAGGTGTCCTAAAACTTTGGGATGGAAGCGATAACCATCATACCATTGGCGCAAATCCGCTAAAACGACCTCTAATTCAGGTGCTGGAACGTCTATTTTTTGCAATAAATCCACCACTTCCACTTCTGTAAAACCCATCATATTATGAAAACGAGGATACAAGGAAAGATCCGTTGTAATATTAAAACCACTCGTCATACTATCCACCGTCACAGGCGCAACGCCCGTCATAAAAATCCGAGCAATGGTGCCCCGCCCTGCTTCCGTTTTCAAAACCTCATAAAATTTGCGTACATAGCCATTTTGGGAAACAATCTCTTTAAAATCTTGAAAATGAAAGGATAATAATTCGTTGGTGAATTGGTCATATTCATCAATGAGGATATAAATAGCTCGTTGAATCTTATTTTCATTATAAAAACCAAAAAAATCGACCGCGACACCCGATGCCAAAGATTGATTTAAAATGGATTTATGTTGGGCTTCTGTGAATAATTTTGGATAAGTGCTCATTAAATTTCGGAATCCTTCTTTTACTTTCATCAAAAAGGAATCATGTACATATTTGATTTCATTGGTTTCAATGCCGCTAAAATCAAAACGCAAAATCATAAATTGATTTGCCAAAGGCGTTGGATGTTTACCGATGTACAAATCGCCAAACAATAATGGAAAATCTGCTGCCTTATTTACATCGTAATAATGTTCTAAAATGCTGATAAACAACGATTTACCAAAACGGCGCGGACGTAGAAACATTGCATATCGAGTTCCATAGGTTTCTAATAATTCGATATATTCCGTTCTATCTAAATAAAAACATTTATCGGTTCGCACCTCATTATAATTAGCGAGTCCATATGGTATTCTTATCATGACTTTTTAGTTTAGAGTGACAAATTTAGGGCTTTTTATCAGATGGCGCAAAATATATTCCAACTTTCAATTTAATATATTTTAAATTTTGTTTTTATCGAAATTAAATGCTGCTATGCTTGATTCAAATTACGTTTTAAGCCAATGCTCAATGTAATTAAACCCATCACGGCGCAGGTTGCCATTACGCCCGTCATCGGCAGACTCGTCCCATCACTCAGAAAACCAACCATGCCCGCCGCTAATGCGCCAAATCCCATTTGCAACGCACCCATTAATGCGGATGCGGTTCCAGCTTCTTTTTTAAAAGGAGCCATCGAAAGCGCGGAAGCATTCGGAAAACTGAATCCTTGACAACATAAAAATAAAAATATTAATATGATGCTATTATACACGTTCAGCCAACCCATTAAACTGGATGCGCATAAACAAATGCCTATAAAGGTTTGAACCCATAAAGTGATTTTAATAATCTGTTCGCAACTGTAATATTGCAACAAAAGCCTGTTTAACTGGCTACTGAAGACCAATCCTGCCGCCAATCCGCCGAATATTAAACCATATTGTTCTTTACTCACTTTGAAAAGCTGCATAAACACCAACGGCGAACCCGACAAATATGCATAAATACCTGCCGAAACTAAGGATGCGGCAAACGTATAAACAAAAAATTGGGGTGATTGGAGTACGTATAGAAAACTTTTCAGAATGGGTTTAGGCAATAGTGAAATCGAAGGGTCAGGCTGTTTGGTTTCGGTCAAAAAGAACACCACCAAAACCAATAGTAAAACACCCATCATGCCTTGTACCCAAAAAACCGATTGCCAACCCAAAGTGGTTATCAAATAACTGCCAACCGTAGGCGCAATAATCGGCGATACGCCCAAAATGAGGATTAAAGTGGAAAATATTTTAGCACTTTCACTCACTGGAAAAGCATCTCGGACAATAGCGCGAGGCGCAACGATACCGCCACAGCCGCCCAAAGCCTGAAAAAAACGAAAAATAATGAGCATTTCAATCGTATGAGCGAGTGCGCAACCCACAGAGGCAATAATATAAAGGATTAATCCGACTATCAGTGGTTTTTTGCGACCATAACGGTCGAGCAAAGGTCCATAAATGAGTTGCCCCAACGAAATCCCCACAAAAAAGCTGGCTAACGAATAAGAAACGGTGTCCACCGTAACGTGCAAATCGGCGGCAATCGTTGGAAACCCTGATAAATAGGTGTCTATCGAAAAGGGCCCAATAGCGGAAAGCAAGCCGAGAATGAGAATGAGTAAAAACCGATTGGTATTCATATTAAATTTGAAATTATAAAAATTTTGCGCACGATAAGTAGTTGATTTGAAATAAACGATCAAAACGCAAACAATTGATAATCAGTGCATTTGTATCGAATCAAGGTCGGCGAGGTTGCAACCTCGCCGACCTTTGGTATCGGTTCTTTCAATTGAACTACTTATAATGGATAACTCATGTTACGCAGGTCGTTTTAAATAGAAAAAGAGTATTGGGTAAAGACCGTATGTTTCGGAAACCTTCAAGGTTTCCGAAACTTATTCTCTCGAAAAACGAAATTATATTTGCCTCCAAAAAAGGCTTGCGTAACATGAGGGATAAGATGCCAAATCAAATAATAAACGTCGTCAAGGTTGCCCTCGACGACGTTTCTATGATTTAAAATCTGAATTTTTGCTTACTTCTGCACTGGTGCAATCGGCATATCAGGCGCAGCCGCAGGCAACCCATAAGGTTTCAAAAGGGTTTCCCATTGCGCAATCATGGCTGCATTTTTGGTACTCCGCGCCAATTGAATTAAATCATCTTTGGTGCGTTTATCCATCATTTCCTCCTGTGTATAGCCGTTTTGCTTGATATTCGGAGGCATAGAAGCGTAAAAATGCAGGTTATCCGCTAAACTTTGCGCTAAAATCGCTCCATGTTTAGTGGCTTTGTCGAATGCGCCTGCTTCAATATACATTTGAACAAATGTTAATATTTGTCCGTCATACGGGAAATTCATATTGGGGAAGGATTCAAAAAATTTGTCTAATAATTGAATCGCTTGTTCTTTTTTGCCTTTTCGCAACATGTCAGAAGCCGCACGCATGATGACAAATTGTGTTGTTTGAACACTTGGGCGGTAACTTCTATCAATAAAGGCTTTTCGTTTATCGAAATTACCCCATTTGAATTTCTTGGTTACTTTTTCCAAAATCTTGTCATCTGCAACGCGTCCTGCCGCAATAATGCCTAATCCGCGCAACATTGGGTCTTCTTTTGGTGACAAAACGGGTACAATCCGAGATGCCAAACCTTCCAATTGCATGTATGGATCCATCCCTTGCATTTTCTCTGGGCGACACGTTACCGCAAAATAAATCGGGCGTTCATTGATGTTGCTGCCAATGATGTCCAATACCGCAATATCGTCTCGACCAATGAAATTACCACTTAAATTGAAATTGATTTTATCGACGATAGAATCCGTTGCCGCGATTAAACCATTGGCAATCATCTTATTACGGTCGATTGGAATAAATAATTTTTTAGAAGGACCCGCCGATTCAATCTTATTTTGACCATAAGAAACGGGGTGGTCTTCACCCACATATTTCAACCAATCATTTAAAGACATCTCACCACCATCGTTTAAAGGGATTTGTTGACGCTTATCGCCGCGCAAAGCAGCCGATGAAATCGCCAATTTAATCGTCGGAGAAGTATTGACTTTGCGGCGCACTTGGTCGATGTACCAATCAATTTGGATTAAACTCAAGTTGACAACACGGATGTCAGGGCGAATGCCTTCAACCTCTTGCGCGTACCAAAGTGGATATGTATCATTGTCACCATACGTGAAAATGATGGCATTTTTTTCACAAGATTCTAAAAAGTTTAATGCGTAATCCCTTGAAGCCGTGTTATGACGACGCGAATGGTCATCAAAATTTTGCGTTCCCATCAAAATCGGCGCGACTAAAACCGCACCACCCGCCACAACGGACGATACACTTGACGGCATTTTGTCTTTCAAAAAATCATAAATCGCCAATACGCCCATGCCTATCCAAATCGAAAAGGTAAAAACCGAACCGACAATGACGTAATCCCGTTCACGCGGTTCATTCGGTGGCTGATTCGTATAAACAATAATGCCAATACCTGTAATGATAAACATTGCCAAAAGTCCTAACATGTCATTTGGACGACGATTGTAATGCCAAAATAAGCCCAAAACGCCAAATAGAAAAGGCAACATATAGTATTTATTCCGTCCTGCATCCGCTTTCGTCACCGCAGGCATGTCTTTTTCAGAAGGCAAACCGCGCATTTGGTCGATGAATGGAATCCCAGAAATCCAATGTCCTTTATTATCAGACGGCATGAAACCTTGTTCGCCATTTTGACGACCCGCAAAATTCCAAAAAAAGTATCGCCAATACATCCAATTCAATTGATAACCAAAGAAATAACTCAAATTATCGCCAAAATCGGGTCTGCCATCCGGCAAAGGTTCGCGTTGTCCGAGATTCATCCAGTATTTGTAATACGGTTCGCGGTCACTTTCCCAATGTCCCATACGCGGAAATAATACTTTATCTTCTGGATTGAACGAATAATCCGTCTTGTGATCCACGATTTTATATTCATTGCCCACCCGTCCGTAACGGTCTTCCGAAGTACTCGATTCTGGTTTTCGATTGAATTGAGGTCCAAAAAGCAACGGTCTTTCGCCATATTGTTCGCGATTGATGTATGGTAAAAGGCGAGTGGGGTCACTCGGATTGTTCATATTGATAGGCGGATTCGCGTTTGCCCGAATCACGACCATTCCAATTGTTGAAAAACCAATCGCAGAAAGGGCAAAACCAACGACGATATTTTGAATGGTGCTATTCGTGCGTTCATGTGCGATTTTAATCCCATAGAAAATCGCCGCGCCTACAATCCCCAATGTAATGATTAAACTTGGGATATTGAAAGGCAAGCCAAACCAGTTGACACAAACGATTTCTAAATTTGCCCATAATTTCGGAATGCCTGTAATGACAAAAGTTTGTAATGCCCAAATCAACATGACACCCACAATGCCCGCACCTGCCATCCCAAAAAACGTTGGTTTTTCGGTTTTTTTGAAATAATAGAACAACGCCAAAGCTGGAAACGTCAATAAACTCAATAAGTGAACCCCTGTCGAAAGGGACGCGGCATAGACTGCCAACATCATCCACCGATCGGCTTGTGGCGTGTCGGGCGCGTTATACCATTTTATCATCGCCCAAAACGTGAAGGCTGTGAAGCAAGTGGACATCGCATACACCTCTCCTTCCACTGCTGAAAACCAAATCGACGTTGCAAAAGCCGTACACAAGCCCGAAACGATGCCCGCACCTGCCAAAGCCGTATATTGATGCGTATCAGGCTCGTTTTCGCGCCCAACTAAGGCAATTTTGCCCAACATGATGGTCGTCCAACAGACAAACATGGCTGTAAATGCGGTACACGCCCCCGATAAAAGGTTGACTGCAAACGCAATAGCCGCAGGATTTTTGGAAAACATTTTGCCCAACATCGTAAAAATGCGCCCAATGAGCAAAAATAAAGGTGCGCCAGGTGGATGCACCACTTGCAGTTTGTAGCAACCAGAGACAAATTCGCCACAATCCCAAAGACTGCCCGTGCGTTCAACCGAGCAGAAGAACACCGCCATCGTGATAGCAAATACTAACCACCCTACAATGTTGTTTCGTTTTTGAAAAGAGTTCATACTATATTTAGATTTCCGCTAAAAAAACAATTTGCTGTATGTTTTTAAAAATTTTTTCCTAAAAAGTTGTTCCTTTGCATCCATTGATGCGTCTATTATTTTAATAGAAGGACGCAAATGTAAGGAAAACCTTTTAAAACAAGTGTCAATCCTATAAAATTAGGTTGCAACATTTTAGCTAAGATTCAAAATAAAAACGAATTTAGAGAACCTAAGATACTCCTTTTTCGGTCATTTCGACTGAAAAGAGGGGTGAAAAACGTATAAATATTTATAACACAATTCACACGTATCAAAAAAAGGAAATGTTCAAAAAAAAAGGAAAAAAAATAGTTCTAAAAGTTTTCTGTTTTCGATAAATAATTCGTTCTTTTGCAAAGTTTTTAGAGCAAACGAATGTCGAACAAACTGAAAATTCGGGCACAGCTCACGCCAGCCCACACACAGGAAAAAAACAACGTATCGTAAACCCTTAGCCTTTGAGCAAATCGAGAGGAAACATAATAGTTAATGAAATTTTTTAACTTCTTCACGCAGGAATTGGCGATTGACTTAGGTACCGCCAACACGCTCATCATCCAAAACGACGAAATTGTTGTCGATGAGCCTTCGATTGTCGCTATCGACCGCAAAACGGGGCAGACCATTGCAGTCGGTCATAAGGCGATGCAGATGCACGAAAAGACGCATGAAAATATTAAAACCATTCGCCCATTGAAAGATGGGGTGATTGCCGACTTCCAAGCTGCTGAAAGCATGATTGAAGGGTTGATTCGGATGGCGGGTAATAAACGGCGGTTCTTTACGCATATGAAAATGGTGATATGTATTCCTTCGGGCATCACGGAAGTCGAGAAACGCGCTGTGTTTGAATCGGCGGACCATGTGGACTCGAAAGAAACGTATCTCATCCACGAGCCAATGGCTGCGGCACTTGGCATCGGACTCGACGTAGAGGAGCCGATTGGCAATATGATTATTGACATTGGCGGTGGTACGACCGAGATTGCGGTGATTGCGTTATCAGGCATTGTTTGCGACCAATCCATTCGGATTGCAGGCGATGAATTGACAACAGATATTATGAATTATATGAAACGCCAACATAATATATTAATCGGCGAAAGAACGGCTGAACAAATTAAAATCCATGTTGGTTCGGCATTGCAAGATTTGGAAAATCCACCTGATGATTTCGCTTTAAGCGGGCGCGATTTGATGACGGGGATTCCAAAACAAATCACCGTTTCATATAGCGAAGTGGCGCATGCGATTGACAAATCCATTTCTAAAATTGAAGATGCCGTTTTGAAAGCGTTGGAAACAACACCGCCCGAATTAGCATCCGATATTTACAAAACAGGACTTTACTTGACAGGCGGCGGAGCGTTGTTGCGCGGCTTGGACAAACGAATTGCAGCTAAAACGAAATTGCCTGTACACGTAGCGAGTGACCCTTTGCGTGCTGTCGTGCGCGGAACGGGTATCGCTTTGAAAAATACGAATAAATACTCGTTTTTGATAGACCGTAAACGCGTATAAATAATTGATTATCAATTGTTTGAGTACAAAGAAATCTGTGTAAAAAAAATTTCTTAATCAAAATACTTCCCAAAAGCAGTCTTTTTTGAAGTATTAGAAACGTTGTAGATTATTGAATTAGGAAAGAAGGAATTTTAAGAATTAAGGATGTTTTACTTGATTTTTTGCAAAAAAAATTAAGTAAAACATCCTTAATTCTTAAAATTCCTTCTTTCCTAATTCAATAATCCACAACGTTTCGGCGCGTGTAACCCTTCTTGTTATGCAGTTTTTGATACGATACGGCTCATTTTTTCTGTTTCTGATTTTGGAAACGTATTCCTTGGTACTGGTTGCGCAGTACAACACGAAGGCGGGAGAGATTTACCAAAGTTCGGCAAACATGTTTGCGGGACTGGTCTATACGCATTTCAATACCTTTAATAAGTATCTCTCCAACCAGAATGATATTGATAGTTTGCAAAAAGAAAATGGGGAATTGCGTCAACAATTAGAAACATCTAAATATGACAATAGTGCGACACGCGGTATGGTGATTTTTCCAGTCGATACTTCCACGATTCGACCTGATACGGCTCCGCAAAAAGATGTATTATTACAATTTCGATATATTGGCGCGGAAGTTATCAATAATAGTATCGCTCGAGACAACAATTACCTCACGATTAATCGCGGTAAAGCACATGGCATCAAGTCGGGCATGGGCGTAATCAGTAGTGATGGCGTAGTCGGTGTCGTGAAAAACACGACTGACCATTTTTCACAAGTGATGTCGATTTTGAATAAACAGATGTTGCTCAGTGGGATGGTGAAACGCAATCGCTATTTTGGGACGATTCTCTGGCGCGGTGGCAATCCTCGAATTGTGAATTTGGATAATATTCAAAAACATGCAGACATTCGCAAAGGCGACACTATCGAAACTTCTGGCTATTCTGAAATCTTCCCTGGCGGGATTCGGATTGGGACGGTGGCAAATACCAATCGTTTTTACGAAATAGATGTGGAATTGAGCAATGAAATATCAAAAATTAGGTATGTATATGTCATTGAAAACTTCTTCATTAAAGAATTAAAAGCCTTACAAGAAATACAACAATCGCAACAACGCCTTAATATTCGTTAAAGGCGATTCGGTGGTCTAAATCACAGTTAAATATATGAGTTCTATAATATTACGCAATCTTTTTCGCTTTATTTTTTTAATGTCGTTACAGATATTAGTGCTGGCAAAAGTACATATTGGCGGTGCGGAATTTAATTATATTACGATATTTGCGTATCCGTTATTCCTCATGTCGTTGCCGTTGAATACACCACCTGTATTGATGTTGCTCATCGGCTTTTTGACAGGGCTGACGTTGGATTCCTTTTTCGATTCCATGGGCATGCACGCCGCAACCTGTGTTTTCATGGCATTCATTCGACGGTGGATGTTGAACGTTTTAGAACCTGCGGGCGGTTACAAAGAAGGCGTAAGCCCAACAAAACGCAATTTCGGATTCCTCTTTTTTGTGAAATATGCGTGTTTTTTCATGTTACTCCATACCTTATTTTTCTTCTCGGTGGAAGCCTATACGTTTGTGTATTGGCGACAAATTTTGGCTAAAACAGCTCCAAGTTTTGGGGTGTCTTTCCTTTTTATCATGATATACAGTTTTATCTTCGACCCTGCTGAATAAATGATTTAAAATAAATTACAATCTATAAATCATTAAAAATTAGCAAATTAACTTGCGTCAAGTTTGGAACTTGACGCAAGTTTCACCTATTTGGAGAGCGATGAATTTTATTTTTGTGTTTTACGTTTTATTTTACAAAAAATAAGTACATTTGTAAATTCGTTCACCATTCAAAAAAATGACAAATGACGGCGATTACAGGAGAATTAAGCAATCCTATTATTTTTAAAAAGTATATTTTAAATTTATTAGAAGAAGATACTGATTTTAAACAACAGTTGTTGACAGCATTGTTGAAAAAGAATCTTCCTAAAAAAGCGCATCCCCTTAAAAAATATAGTAAGTTGGATAAGCAAAACGATTTAAAAAAATATTCGATTCGGTTAGAAACGATTGAAGCACTATAAGTGCTTTTTGCCGACCAACCGTCTGCGCAAGAAATTATCAATGATATTAAAAATCCACTCTCTAAAACGAACCTATGAATTTTGTCTTAGATACAAACATACTAATTCACCTCATCCGACAAACGCCTCATTTATTAGACACTACTGATACTGACTTCGATCATTTAAATGATGTTTTTTTTAATATTGAAAAAATAATTATTTAATCTAAGTTTTGCTTTTAATTTAATTATTTACCAAAAGGCGGAAGAACTACATTTAAAAAAAATCACTTACTCTAAGCGCACTTGTCAATAAAATAAATTATTTTCATATATGTTTTCACTATTTTATCAAAATCATAAATTATGAAAAAACAGTCATTTTTTTTACCCCTATTTTTTGTTTTTACGATGATGAGTATGGGATGTAGCGATGAAGTTACAGAACCCGATGTATTAAGCAGCGGCGATGAACTTTTTTGCGGCAAATTAGATGGCAGCGAAATGCGCGTCTCCAAAAATCAAGACGTTGAAATTATAAGGAAACATCCTGCCTTGTGTAGCGATTGGAACGTGTTCCATCGTTTTAAGGACAAAGACACGTTTATTTTCAGCTTTTGTCCTGCGGATTGCAATGAACGAATGAATCAAATCATTTGGTCTTCCGAAGGAGTCTATTGCGCTATTTTCATTGAAAACAGTAATCGCTTTCTTGGATTAAATCGATTGTTGTTGTACAAATTCAAGAATGGGGCTATCGAACGAAAATTAGATGTGAAAGATAAAAAAATAAGTACTTTCAAGTTTGAAAACGACCGATTCTTAGTCGTGACCACTAAAGAAGGTGTTGAAACTAAAACGGAATTGGATTAACCTTTTTTCTATTCTACTGAAATGTTAAAGATTAAATGTATAAAAAATTGATTTTCAATCCCGAAGGGATGACCCTTTGGTAGCTACCAAAGGGTCATCCCTTCGGGATTGAAGGTGCCATATCAATGATTTACCTATTTTTTTACTTTTTTTTGGATTCATGAATTTCTTTGGAAAGGTTTTCAACAACGCTTTTGCCCCAGCCCTATTTTTGTTGTCGTTCCGCAATGAGTTTGCCTAACAACCAATACAACCCAATCATTTCTCAATTGACTTTTTGTAAGGCGCGATATTGAGCGGCTCGAATTTCCGTTTTGACTTCCCGTACAAAGCAGAAGAATTAGTGAAATTAGGCGTACTCGCTTCGGATATTGTGTTGGGCTTCCATTCGGCGGCGGTGCGACCATATACAGGGTTTGCAGTTGCTTGATAACTTCTATTTAATTCGTTGATTTTCAATGATTTGCAAATTCGATTTTTGTCCGCGTTTGTCATTCCGTAGGAAACACCCGACGCAAAAGATTCCTTCGGAATGACAAGGCTGCGCGGAGTAAATAAGATTACAACCTTGACTATTTTTAAATTATGTATAAATAATTGATTATCAATTGATTCCAAATCAGTTCTAAATAATCAAAGATTTTGAATCAACCAATCCATGAATTGCTTAATTTTGCCGCATTCTATCACCTTAAAAACGTTATTCCATGTTAAGCAATTTAGATAATGAAGTGGTTTTCAAAAAGGCATTCACGGATAAAATTGTGTTTCAATGTTTTGTGAAAGACATTTTAGGGATTGATGTGCAAGTGGGTAAAATCGAAACCGAAAAGCGGTTCAACCCCAAAATCGGGAATATCGATTTTGAACTCGACATTTATGCCGAAAGTGTTGACAAACGCCTTTGCATTGAACTCCAAAAAGTGCAATATGATTACACATTTGACCGCTTTTTGCACTATTTCGTCATGCTCATTGCGGGTCAACAGCAATCGTCCAAAGAATATACGATTAACCAAACGGTGTATCAAATTTTGGTGATGACCTTGCCCTATACCCTCAAAGACCTCGCAGGACGCACCTTGACCGATGAAATGTTGATTACCAATTTCACCACTCGAAATGCAGCGAAAGTGGAACGGCTGTTATATCGCCACTCGTTCGTAACGTTGAATCCCAATCATCGAGATCCGAGTACGCCGAAAGCCGTCAAAGATTGGATGGATTTCATTTATGAATCCATGCACAATCCCAATAATCCGTCCATTAATCTCCAAAATGCGGGCATTAAACGCGCTGCTGAACTGATTGAAGTGACAAAATTCACTCCGAAACAATTAGCCGCTAAAAAAAGTATTGAACAAGCTCGAAATGCCAAAATCGTGGCAGATGAAAACATTCGATGGCAAGAGCGTGTGAAAGTCGCCAAAGGGATGAATGCAAATGGAGCTGCTGTTGAGTTTATTGCGAAATGTCTCGAACAATCGGTTGAAGATACCCAAGCTATGATTGATTTAACTGCCGATAATGCTCGAAAACCTTTTTTCTAAATTGTTGGAAATCAATGGATTCCATCC
>JBDLWG010000165.1:0-16380 GCA_039804385.1 Bacteroidota bacterium | reverse complement strand
CAAACTATCGATATATTTTGAATCCAATTGTTGAGAATAGGCTTGCTCCATTTTTTGATTTAAAACAATTCGTTGTTTATCCCAATGTTGCGCAGTGGTATCTTTGGATTGACGGATGATTTGACGAAACAATTGCGTACTGCCTAAAACGACTCCTTTCATCGCCAATTCTGCTTGATATGCGGCGCGTACCAACGAACTATCCTTTATTTGCGTATTTTGTAATTGCGAAAGCAACAAATGATGGTATTCTTTCACGGATTTGTTGATAAAAATCGTTTTACTTTCTTCGTCTAACACATCCAAATTGTAAATAATTTGTGTATTCATCGTATGCGCCAATGATTTCAAAAGGGCAACACTTTTATCAAATTGGCGATTATTTTGATATAATTGAATCAAACGCATGGTGGAACTCAAACATTGGTCTTCGGTTTTGTCCCAAACGGCTTGAAAAATGGCAATGGTTGATTCATTTAAAGCAATCGCTTTATCCAATAAACCTTTTTTTTGGTAAATGCGTGTCAAGATTTCCGCAGCATGAAAATACGGTTCAGCTTGTTTTGCACCGTTATCAACCAAATATTGTACTGATTTTTCGGCTAATTCCAATGCTTTATCCGTTTCACCCAACCGATTGTAACAATTCGCTAATTGACACAAATATTGATTATAATTAATTTGATTGTCCAATAACGCACCGACTCGACACGCCTCTTTGGAATGCACGAGTGCAAGCGAATCGCGCCCCATTTTCAAATACAAACCCGAAAGATTACTATTGATATTGCCATAAAAGTAAGACTTTTTACCATACATTTCCTCAATGCTTTTCAAAGCCATCAGTTCCAATTCTAAGGCTTTATCGTATAATTGAATCCCAGAATAAATGGTTGCCACTGAGATTAACCGAATCGGATAATATTCATTTTTACTATCGGTTTGGTTCAAAACCATTTGTGCCATTTGTAAAGCCTCTTTAAATCGACCTTTACGCTTATAAGACAAAGCTAATGTATTGGTACGGGCAAAAAAAGCATTGGTATTTGGAGTGGTGTATGCCAATGTTTGATGACCAAATTCGATAGAAGCATCGATTTTACCCATATCAAAATATAATACTGCCAAATTTTGGAGTCGAGTCGCATAATTGTTTTTATCATGCGCCTTTTTGAACGGTTTAAACGCTTCTAAATGGTTCAATGCGATAAGATATGCGGCTTCCGATTCCTTGAAAAGGCGCAATTTTCGGTAATTGATACCTATTGAATTAAACATTTCACCATATATAAGACTGTCTTTATGAGTGGTTTGGCGTACCAATTGTTCCAATTGTTTCAAAAGGACAATGGAACTATCGTATTTTTCAAGGTGGTGCAACACATGCGCCGCTTGATGCGTGATTTGAAAATAATAAGGATGCAATTTGCCAACTTGGGCAATCGCTTCGGCTTGATTCTGCAAGATATGCTGATTGGCTTCCGTAAAAAGGGCGGTTTTACGCGCAATCGTTTCCGCTTTGATGCCTGCTTTCATCAACGAATCATTCAAAAAAATAGTTCTATCTTGGAGTTCCGTGAAATTTTGCCCTTTGATTTGCAGGGCAAAACAAAAGATAAATAGGGTAAAATGGATTTTTGTCATAGTATTTTTGTTCAAATAGCTATTTGAACTTGGTTTGTTGGTAGTGGTGTATTTTTATTTTAAAAATATGGACAAATTAATTGTGAATCATCAAACTATATTCACATTACAAATGTAATGATTTAGGTTTAAAATTCCAAAAAAAATTAGAAAATAATTCCCATAATTTGCTTAATTTTGACCTTCCATCTTTACTTAAAATCTAAATGCTACAAACCATGAACCCTTTTGTGTTATTAAGCTTTATTTTGACACCGTTTATTTTAAACGCGACGGTTACAGATACCCTTCCGCCTACGGTGCATTATTACATAGAGTCCGCTCGACAAGCGAATGGGATTCAAAAAACGTTTCCTTACGATATCGATTTGCAAGATACGGCAGGAAAAGTGACTAATTCAAACCTTTTGTTTAAAAATAAAAAGAGTAAACCCACGATTTTGCTCTTTTGGTTGACGACTTGTTATCCGTGTCGGATGGAGTTGGAAGCCATTCAACAAGCGTATCCGACTTGGAAAAAGGAGGTTGATTTTAGGATGATTGCCATTTCAACCGATTTTAAAGACCGTTTTCCGCAATTTACGGAGCGCGTGCGTCAAAGCAATTGGAGTTTTGAGGCATACCATGATAAAAATCGGGAATTTCGATACGTGATGCCAGGTGAATTAAATGGTTTGCCACAACTTTTTGTGTTAGATGCCGTAGGTAATATCACGTATCACAAACGCCGTTACCGTCCTGGTGATGAAAACGAATTGTTTGAACATTTAAAAAAAATGAAGTAATGGCGCAGGATACTTTAACTATTTTGCTTATCTTTGTTTAATTATTTTATTTCTAACCCAATCATTTTTGTATGAGACCTTTCATAAAAATGTTTTTTTGCGTTGTTGCAGCTCCTTTTTTGAGTTGTAAAATGGTGCCACTTGCAACGCATGAGGCTTTGAAAACACAATTGGACGCTGCCAATAAGCAAGTTGGCAAGTGCGGCGAATCGCTCAACGACTACATGAATAAGATGACGGCGTGCGAGCAAAGTAAGGAAAAACTCAAAGGCGAACTCCAAACCAGTCAAAAAACAGTGCAAATCCGCGAAGAACAAATCAAGGATTTGAAAGAACAAGTCACGGATTCGCGCAGTTTGCGCGATAAACAGGTCAATCAAGTCGGTGAATTGACTGTTTTGTCCCAATCTGCCAATCAAAATGTCAAAGAAACGTTGAATCAATTGGAACGAAAGGATAAATATATTCATTTGTTGCAGGCGGCTAAAACGAAAGCGGATTCGATTAACCTTGCGTTAGCAGTCAATTTGAAAGGTGTATTGAGTGAAGGTATTGCCGATAGAGACATTGACATCAAAGTTGATAAAACGGTTGTATTTGTAAACCTTTCAGACAAAATGCTTTATCAAAGTGGTAGCGCGTCTTTGACTCCGAAAGCAACTCAAGTATTGCAAAAAATTGCTCAAATTATTGAGTCAAGACCCGAATTGGAAGTCATGGTCGAAGGTTACACAGACAATGTGAATATTCGTAATGCGTGTATTGAAGACAATTGGGATTTGAGTGTCAAACGGGCAACTTCGGTGGTGCGCGTATTGCAAAAAAATTACGGTATCAACCCAAATCGATTGATTGCAGCAGGACGCGGCGAGTATAATACGTTGGCTGCCAATGATTCTGAAGCGGGACGGGCGATGAATCGGCGGACGCGAATCATCATTTTGCCAAAATTAGACCAATTTTATGATTTGTTGAATCCGAATAACGTGCCTAAATAATCGACAACAACGTTTGGAGCGTTTCAAACCCTCCAAACGTTATATTATCTTGAAAATCAACATTTTAGTAATTATGATTTTCAATCCCGAAGGGATGACACTTCGGTAACACGAGGTGCCGCCCCATCGCCACCCAAAGTCTCGAAGGAACGGCACTTTGGGAACCCGATAGCGTGTCGTCCCTTCGGGACTTCGAGCGGAGGTAGGTTGTATCTTGTTTTACCAAAGTATCATCCCTTCGGGATTGAAAACCAAAGAATCCAAGTTTAAGAATTTAAAATAAAATCATATGTTCTTTTTTTAATACACCTAACACTTTTCCTTTCAACATTTTGCCCATCAAAGGCGTATTTTTAGATTTAGAATAAATATGTTTTTTTTCAAAAACATAATTCTCTGTTGGATTAAACAAGGTCAAATCCGCTACCGCCCCTTCTTTCAAAACGGGCACTTCTAAACCCAATAATTGACGCGGAACCACCGTCATCATACGAATGATTTGATTGATAGTCAATTTTTTATGTAAATACAAATTCGCTAATCCGAAAAAACTTTCCAATCCAATCACGCCAAAATCAGCATAGGGAAATTCTAAATTTTTCTTTTCAATTTCCACAGGTTTATGTCCTGACGTAATCAAATCAATCGTCCCATCTTTCAACCCGCGAATGAGTGCGTCAATATCCGATTCACTGCGCAAAGGTGGCATTACTTTGTAATGTGTATCAAAATGAGACAAGGCTGCATCTGTAAAACAAAGGTTCATTACTTGTACAGAAGCCGTGATTTTCAACCCTTTACGCTTGGCAGCCCGAATTAATTCGACGGAACGCGCCGTTGAAATCCCTGCAAAATGCAATCGTCCATTCGTATAATCTACCAAATGCAAATCGCGTTGAATCATCAATTCCTCCGCCATCGACGGCAAACCCGCCAACCCCAAAGACGTACTTACAATGCCTTCGTGCATTTGCCCATGTCCGCCAATCGTTTCATCATGTGGAACATTGATAATCAACGCATTACACGCTTTGGCGTACTGCAAACTGCGCATCAAAAGCCCTGCATTTTGCACCGATTGATGCCCATCCGCAAACGCCACCGCGCCTGCATGCCGCATATCCATCATTTCAGTAATATCTTTGCCCTGACAACCTACCGACAAAGCACCAATCGGGTAAATGGTGGTCAATAAATTATGATTTCTATTTTTAATGTATAAAATGCTTGATTTTGAATCAATTGCAGGTTTCGTATTCGGATATAACGCAATAGCGGTGAATCCACCTGCCGCAGCCGCTTGTGCCACCGAATCCAAATCTTCCCGATGTTCAAAACCAGGGTCGCCTGCCAGAACGCCCACATCCATCCAACCAATTGAGACGTGCATACCTTGTTTTTCGACGATTTGCGTCCCTGCGGGCGGGTCAAACGCAGCAGTCATTTTTTGAATGATGCCGTTTTCGATAAAAATATCCTGATTGCGTCCGTGTAAGTCGGAATCTGGCGCGTGAATAACAACGTTTTTGAGCAATACCATAATATAGGAGCGATGTAATTTTTGCCGCAAAAGTACAGATTGGCAATCGAATCTCCAAATAAATTGAAATTTTGCACGTTTGGACGTAAATTTGTAGGATTTGAATTTCATTCAAACTAAAACCACCTTTATAAAACGATGAACTTATTTAATAAAAGTAATATTCCCCTTTTTTTGATACTTTTTTTTGCGGTGTGTAAACCTGCAATGGCGCAACCTTGCCGCGAAATCATTGGCTATTACCCGTCTTGGCAATGGTATGACCGTGAAAAAATGGTGCGCCCTGCAACAATTAAGTATAAAAAATATTCGATTATTAATTATGCGTTTTTCGCGCCGCAACCTGATGGCTCTATTAAAGGTACGGATGAATGGGCAGACCAAAATTTATTGGAAGGCGAAGTCGATTGGCAGACTAAAAAATCGAATCGCAACACTTCTTTGGTGACTTTGGCGCATCAAAACAAGGTGAAAGTGATGATTTCGATTGGCGGTTGGACACTTTCGGAGGTGTTTCCAAAGCTATCTGCGAATCCTGTGACACGAGCCCATTTTGCGCATCATTGCCGACGATTGATTGAAAAATATAATATCGATGGCATTGATATTGATTGGGAATACCCCGGTTATGTTGAACATGGCGGCACACCCAAAGATAAAAAAAACTTTACATTGTTGTTAAAACAAGTTAGAGATACTTTAAATGTCTGCGGTGCGCAAAAAAAACGGAAATATTTATTGACGGCGGCACTCGGCGCGTCTCCGCAGAACATGGCAAATGTGGAATGGAAGCCCGTTTCCAAGATTTTGGACATCCTGAATATTATGAGTTACGATTATAATGGTTCATGGAGTACTTCGGCGGGACATAATTCGCCGCTTTTTCCCACACACGCCGCCGATACAGTGATGAATTTGGATGCAACGATTACGCGGTTGACTAAAAAATATAAAGTGCCTCCTCAAAAATTGGCTGCTGGAGTTGCCTTTTATGGCAGAAGCGTCAAAACGGATGGCTCCGGATTGTTCGCGCCGACGACCAAAATGCCTGATAAAAATATTTTTGCAGAGGATGAAGGCTCGCCTTTGTTCTATAATATTGTAAAAAAACATAAACAATTTAAGAATTATTGGGATACGGATGCGAATGTACCGTTCATGGTGGATGTTGGTGGCGGCACTTTTTTGAGCTATGATAACAGAAAATCCATCTTGCGCAAGGCAGAATACATTGCTAAAAAGGGTTTGCGCGGCGCGATTATTTGGGAAATTACAGGTGATTATTTGGAGCCGCCTTTGGGTTCGAGCGTGTGTCCTACTCCTTTAATTGACGTTTTGAATGAAGGATTTTGCAAATATGATTAAACACATTGTTTTAAAACGTATAAATTGAGGTTTAAAATGACCTCCGAGAGAGCCGTTGTAAGTGATTGACTTACAACGGCTTTTCAATTGATGGTTGAAATTAATTTGAAAAACAAATTTTAATTTTAATTATAAAATTTTTAAACTAAACATTGATAAGAATTATATTTTTTAAACTTCGTCATTACACAAATATTATTTTAAAAATTGTGATAAAAAAGCTAAAAAAAGTGGAAAAAAATTTGGAAGTATGAAAAACGCCTTTACCTTTGCAGCGCATTCCCGATAAAGCGTCCTCAATGTTTTTCGCCAAAAATCGGGTTTTCGGAACTTTAAATCTTTATACTTCAGTGTTTGAAAGAGAAAACAGAGTAACATACTTAATTAAAACAAATTATTTTGAAAATACTTTTTTTTCTGTTTGAATGACTGGATTAGCGTTTTTGGTATTACCCAATAGACATGGTAATACAAGGCGATTTCTATTGACTCATACCTGCTAAACTGTACAGGGCAGGATGCTTAATATCCATTTATTTTTTTACCAACAAAATCAGATTTTTAAAATGAAAAAGGATTTAAAATCACTTCTTTCAGAAGAAAACATGCAAGTTTTAGTGGCAGACGACATGGCAGTTGTCAAAGGAGGTAAACATGGTTGTCGGAAGTCTAAGTCTAAGGGACATCACGGACATGGGCATCATGGTCATTCCAAAGGTCAAGGTGGCTGGGGCGGTTGTGTACCGCCGCGTCCACGTCCACGCCCATGTCCACCGCGCCCTCGTTGCTAATAGTTTAGACCACAGGTCTAAAATCGTAGCAAAGCAACGGAATCGCTTGATGGATTCGTTTAGTTAAAAGCAAAACGCTCCGTTTGTTTGAATCTTAGATAAACGGGCGTTTTGCCTTGAATTTGCAATTTATTATGAGTCAATAAATTAAAATTTAAAAAAAATCATATTTATGCTTAAAACAGCTAAATGGTTTTTTGAATTTTTCTCAGTAATCCGTTTTTGGAACTTTAAACAGCGATTCGGTCTTTGGAGCGAAACCACTGTTTAAGGTATAATTCATCTTATTTTTTAATCAACAAAATCAATTTAACAATGGTAAAGGATTTAAAATCACTTCTTTCAGAAGAAAACATGCAAGTATTAGTTGCGGATGACATGGCTGTTATCAAAGGTGGCGGTGGCAAACGCAAAGGTAGAAGTGGCAAAGGTAGCGGCAAAAGCGGCAAAGGTGGTAGCAAAAGCGGCAGGGGTGGACACGGACATGGTGGCTGGGGTGGCTGGGGCGGATGCAGCAGAAGAAGAAGAAGATGTGGCTGCTAATTGTTCCAAAAAGTCCATTTGTTTTCAATTTGCAACGAATTAAATCGCTTTAAAAACAAGTTGGAGACCCTCAAACCTGCTGCCCGTTGAACTAAAAATAGGCAGTAGGTTTGTTTGTTTTTTTTATAAAAAAAGGATTCCTAATTATTTACATACCATGATAAAATATATCTGTTCGCCACTTTACAAATTAATCCCGTCTGAGGAGGTACACGACTTGAATGCTGAGGAGATTCAGAAAATCAAAAAAGGAGAAGCCTTTCTTTGGTACAATATAGAAACAAGTCGAAAATTATCGGTCAATCCAACGATTCATGCTTTTTTGAAGTGTTTTGAACAATTGATTACACTCGAAGAAGCCTTTGAACAATTTGCAGTAGGCGTAGATGCGCCGATTGAAGAAGTGACTCCCATTGCAAAACAGTTTTTTGCCGAGATGTTGCGTCGAGATGTGTTGGTTTCAGAGTCTGTAGCCAGCATTTTGAAGCAAGATTTTGATGAATCGGGTTCCTTAGCTGTTTTGGAAACGGGTTTTCAATTGGGGCTGTATCGGGTGGAGGAACGATTATCTTCACAAGTGCCCATCGAAGTTTATACAGGAACCGATATACGCAATGACGAACCGGTAATTTTGAAGGTTTTACGCGCTCCTGAAGCTATTTATCCAACGGTTTTGAAGGCTTGGCGCAAAGATTTTGCCTATGAATTTGATATTTTGAAAGTATTAGAAGGACATCCGAATATTGTACGCGTGTTAGATAAAGGACAAGTCGGTGTTTTGACCTATGCGGCGATTGAAAAAGTGATAGGTGAGTCATTAGTGAGCCGTTTGGAAGTCGCTACACCGAGTTTATCGGAACGGATGGAGTGGTTGACAGCGATTTTGGACGCGTTTGCATGGATACATTTACGGCGCATCGTGCATGGAGATGTGCATGGAGGCAATATTTTGATAACCGAACAAGGTAATATCAAGGTCATTGATTTTGATTTAGCCTTGCATTTGGATGATAAATCGCCTGAAAAACGGCAGACAGGAGGCGTTCACGAGTTTATTGCCCCTGAAAAATTGGATACTCGAACCTTTGGCAAGGTGAAATCGACTCCTGATTGTCGGTCGGAAGTCTATCAATTAGGCGTTTTGGCGTATTTTATATTTTATGAAAAATGCCCTTTTACAGGTTTGACTTGGAAGGAATTAGCGAAAAGGATTGAGGAGGATGCGCCTGTTTTTTCAAGTCAAATGGCGAGTGGCGAAAATATGCCCACAGAATTGGTGGATTGGTTGCGGACAGCATTGGAAAAAGACCCCAATGCGCGATATGAATCGGCGCGATTGATGTATTTTGAGTGGCGAGATGCGTTGGAAATGAAAGTGGTGGTTTGACATAAGATTAAAAATTTCAAAATAGGATTGGTTTTAAGTGATTAAAACGTTGAAAAAATCAATCCTATTTTGAAATTCTAATCCTATTCAGATTCGTTTACAAATTAATTGTATTGACTTATAATTTCATTGAAATCTAACTCAAAGTTCGTTGAAATGGGTTTATTGGGATTTTCAAACCATAAAACAGGAATTCGCATGGCATTGAGGGACAATGGCTCAATTAGGACGGTCATTGCTCTATGCCCTTCTTCATATTTTTTTCTAAAATTGCCGCCAACGGATTTAAGGTCTCTGGAATCCGTCGGATCTTTGTCTTCGTAATAATTGTAACAACAAACGCCGATAGGAAAAATTTTAGATTATTCAAAGGTTGGAAAATCTAAATGAGCAGCAATAAATGCCGATAAGGTGGAAAGCGATTGTTCAAATTTCTTTACAATATCTTTTCGATATTTTATGGGGCTGATGGTGCGTTTCATTTCTATCATTACCAGATACAATCGGTTATTAAGATGGTACAAAATGGTTGTTTCCACTTTTTTACCCATGCTGGTAAAAGCAGCACTTTGACTATCTATGAGTTCATTCCCATATTTTCGATTGCCCAATTCGTTATCAAAAATCCAAACATGATTCGTAGGTATATTGATATTGTTCTACTAATTCATCTGCATTTTCCAAAATAAAGATTCTATTGGCTGGTAAGAAAAAAGGTATTTCTTTATTTTGTAATAATAAATTTAATAAAGAATGTGTAACACTTTGCGATATATCTTTCACTCTTTTTTCAAAAAGGGTTTTAGGGCTCGTAACAGAGTTAAAATAATGGAACATTTTGAAACAAAATTACACATTAAGTTGTTTTCTTGAAAAGAATGTGTAACTTTGCGCCATGATAACAATTCAAGAAGCAAGTAAAATACTCGGGGTAACACCGAAAACCCTTCGTTTGTGGGAAAAAGAAGGGAAAATTCAAAGTTATAAAACAGAAGGCGGGCATCGGCGCTATCAATTAGCAGAATTATTGAATGGCACCAAGACCACCGATTTAACCGTTGCATATGCCCGAGTCTCCAGCCACGACCAGAAAAACGATTTAGATCGGCAGTGTCAGGTCTTAGAAATTTATTGTGCGAGCAAAGGGTTTGATTATGAACTCATTAGTGATTTAGGGAGTGGTCTCAACTATCGAAAAAAAGGATTAATCCGACTGATAAAATTAATCTGTTCGAGTCAAGTGAATCGTCTGGTAATCACTCACCAAGATCGGTTATTACGATTCGGCAGTGAACTGATTTTCAGTTTGTGTGAGCATTTCGGGGTGGAAGTGATTATCATCAACCGAACGGAAGACAGTAGTTTTGAAGAAGATTTAGCAAAAGATGTTTTAGAAATCATCACGGTCTTTTCGGCTCGGTTATATGGAAGCCGAAGCCCCAAGAATAAAATCATTATCGAACAATTAAAAGACATTTCCAAAGAATTAAAATGAAATCACTCAAAGTACGCTTAGAGTTTAATAATGAGAAACGGAGTCTTGCGGCGCAACACGCAGGAGCCGCTCGTTATGCGTATAATTGGGGATTAGAAAAAAGCCAAAAGGCATATCAAGCCACTCAAAAACGCCCGACCGCCGTTGATTTGCATAAAGAGTGGGTGGTTTTCAAAAACAACGAAGCAATTTGGGATAACATTTTTTTGAAGAAAGGTTGCAAAATGGTCTAAAATAGAACGTATGACACTTTCTGTCAAAGTAATGGTGGGTTGATTGGCATGTATTATATTTTGAGCATAAACCGTTTTGGGAAAATGGTCTAATGTTTCTTTGCTAAAAATATCATAAATCAATTTGGACAAATAGGTTTTGCCTGTATTATTATACCCGACAAAGAAATAGTAGCGTCTTGATAAATCAATAACGCTTTCTTTAATGGCGCCAAAATTTTTAACTACTAATTTCATTTTTTTAGAATGGGTGATTTTAATTGAGGTAATATCAACGACGTTGAAGTTTAAAACCTCAACGTCGTTGACGTTTTATCTAAGCAGCAGTTGCTTTTCGCAATTTCAGCAAAGCGACATTTTCCACATGGTGCGTATGCGGAAACATATCCACAGGGCGCACTTTGACCACATCATATTTTTCATACAATATCGCAATATCCCGCGCTTGGGTCGAAGGATTGCAACTCACATAGACCAAACGCGGTGCTTCCAATTGTAACAACATATTTACGACCGTTTGGTGCATGCCTGCTCTCGGCGGGTCGGTGATTAACACATCAGGTTTACCATGTTTTTTGGCAAAACTGGTGTTTAAAATATTTTTAACGTCCCCTGTATAGAATGTTGTATTGAGTAAGTTGTTTCTTGCCGCATTTTCTTTGGCATCCTCTATCGCAGGCGCGACTTCCTCAATCCCAACCACATGTTTAACTTTTTTGGCAATGTATAACGCGATACTACCAATCCCTGTGTAAAGGTCATATACGTTTTCGGTACCATTAAATTCGCAAAATTCGGCAACCGTGTCGAATAACCGTTCTGCTTGTTTGGTATTGGTTTGAAAAAAGGATTTCGGACCGATTCGGAAATTCACATCGCCCAAATTTTCTTCAATATAACCTTTGCCAGCATAAACCACCATTGGCAAATCCAATACAAAATCATTCAATTTAGAATTAATGCAATAAATCAACGTCGTAATATTCGGAAAAGCGACCATAATACTTTCCAATAAACGCAAAATGTGTTCTTGATTATCATAAAAAAAGCTGATAATCAACATGATTTCGCCTTTTGTTGTCAATTTTATCATAATATGTCGCATGAAACCATCCAATGCTTTCATATCATAAAAGGTCAAACCTTGCTCCAAAGCTAATTTTTTTACCCCATTTCGGATGGCATTCGATGGATCTTCTTGCAAATGGCATTTTCGGACATCCAAAATCTTATCAAACGCGCCCGGTCTATGAAAACCCAACACATCTTCATAATTGCTCACGCCTTTATAAATCTCATCGGCAGTCAACCAACGTTTGTTAGAAAACGTATATTCGACTTTATTGCGATAAAAAACATTGTTCAAACAGGGCAAAATGGGTTCAAAAGCCGCCACAGGCACTTTTGCCAAGTGTTTGAAAGCATTTTCCACTTGGATTTGCTTGTGAAACAATTGAGATTCATACGTAATGTGTTGCCACTTACAGCCGCCGCAAAGGTCGAAATGTTCGCAAAAAGGTTCCGTTCTATCAGGCGATAACGAATGAAATTTGGTTGGAATTCCTTCCAAATAACCATTTTTTTGGCGATAGATGCGCACATCAACGACATCGCCTGGTGCCGCGTTTTCCACAAACACGACTTGCCCTTCTGCATCGCGCCCCACAGATTTGCCTTTATCCGCAATCCCTGTAATTTTTACGTTTTCTACAATTCTATCTTTTTTGTCTTTTGATTTTCTTGCCACGTTGTTTAAATGTTGATTGATTTTGTAAAAATATGGCAAAAATACGTTTTTTCAACTTCTTTTAATACTATGGATGTACGGATTCAACGGATTTTCACGGATTGGTATGGATTTTTTTGAAAAAAACAAAAAATCCGTACCAATCCGTGAAAATCCGATGAATCCGTACATCCATCACATCACACCGTATCCTTTTTTTTAAAAAAAAACAAAAGTTAGTTTGCTTTTTAAACTAAGAAATTATACCTTTGTGACGCGTTTTTAAAACGTCCAAAAAAAATCAAAAATATGCTTGGAGCTATCGCAGGTGACATTATCGGCTCGACCCGAGAAGTGCACAATATTAAAAAAACGGATTTCAACCTTTTTCCCCCGCGTTCCCGTATCACGGATGATACGGTGATGACGATTGCGGTTGCGGATGTTTTGTTAAAACAAGGTGATTACGTGCAAACCATGCAGCAATATGGGCGCGAATACTTTGATGTAGGTTATGGTTCCGCCTTTAAAGGTTGGATTGTAGCCGATTTTCCAATGCCGTATAACAGTTGGGGCAATGGTTCGGCGATGCGTGTGAGTCCTGTTGGATGGGCTGGCGAAACCTTAGATTGGGTTTTGGAGACCGCAAAAGCCTCTGCGGAAGTCACTCATAACCATCCCGAAGGCATCAAAGGCGCACAATCAGTGGCTGCGGCTGTTTTTTTAGCCAAAACGGGCGCGTCCAAAGCCGATATAAAACAATATGTTGAGAACGAATTTGGCTACGATTTGAATCGGACGATAGATAAGATTCGACCGATTTATACGTTTGACGTGAGTTGTCAAGGCTCCGTTCCCGAATCGTTGATTGCTTTTTTGGAAAGCACCGATTTTGAAAGCGCGGTTCGATTGGCGATTTCGATTGGCGGCGATAGCGATACGATTGCCTGTATAGCGGGCAGTGTGGCGCATGCGTTTTATAAAAAAATCCCAGATGTGATTTCGGCTTATACTTGGGCCTGTTTACCGCCGCCGTTGGAAATGGTCACTTGGCGATTTATGGAAAAATATAATATTCCGTATTAAGAGCGAATTGGAACGCGGATAACACGGATTGGGCGAATTTTCACTGATTTTTTTATTTTATACAAAATTATAGTTTAAAACCTATAAAATCCGCGAAAATCTGCCCAATCCGCGTCATCCGTGTTCCAATTCGCTCGCAAAATCATAAAATAATTTTAATATGAAAATTGCACTGGCACAATTAAATTATCATATTGGCAATTTTGAAGGCAATTTGGCGCAAATGCAAGCCGCTGTCACCAAAGCCAAATCGCTTAAAGCCGACCTTATTCTGTTTGGCGAACTCGCAACTTGCGGTTATCCGCCGCGAGATTTCCTCGAATTTGACGATTTTATTCAAAAATCGTATGAATCCGTTGAAGTATTGGCGAAAATGACGAAAAATATTGCGATTGTCGTAGGTTCGCCCTTTCGGAATCCGCGTGTGGAAGGCAAAGATTTATATAATTCTGCGTTTTTCCTCGCGGATGGCAAAATCAAACAGGTGCAACATAAAACGTTGTTGCCAACCTATGATATTTTTGATGAATATCGTTATTTTGAACCTGCGTCCGAATGGAATGTGGTGGAATACAAGGGCAAGCGGATTGCGCTCAGTGTCTGTGAGGATATTTGGAATGTGGGAAATGCCAATCCGTTATACACGATTTGCCCTGTGGACGAAATGATGGCGCAAAAACCAGATTTTGTTTTAAATTTATCGGCATCTCCTTTCGATGCAGAGCATGCTGCGGTGCGGATTCACACGCTGCGGGCAAATGTGGAACGGTATCACTTGCCTTTTTTTTATTGCAATCATGTGGGTTCGCAAACCGATATTATTTTTGACGGCGGGTCGATTGTCATGTCACCTGACGGCAATGTTTTTGACGAAATGCCTTATTTTGAAACTTGTTTGCGCGTTTATGACTTGGAAAAAGTGATGCAAGGCGGCGTTTCCAACGAACAACCTAAACCTAAAATCCAATTAATCCATGATGCTTTGTTATCAGGTATCCGCGATTATTTCCAAAAATCGGGTTTAAAAAAAGCCATTTTGGGCTTATCGGGCGGTATCGATTCGGCAGTTGTGGCGGTAATGGCGCAACGGGCTTTGGGCGCGAGCAATGTAAGAGTCTTGTTAATGCCGTCTCAATTTTCGTCTGACCACTCGGTGAATGATGCCCGAAAATTAGCACAAACCCTTAATATTCAATATGATGTAGTCGCAGTACAAAGTGTTTATGATGCTTATATGAAAACCTTAGAACCGCATTTTACTGCAACAGGTTTTAACATTACAGAGGAAAACCTGCAAGCGCGGATTCGCGGGATGTTGTTAATGGCAATGAGCAATAAATTTGGAAACATTTTGTTGAATACTTCCAATAAAAGTGAAATGGCGGTGGGTTATGGCACTTTGTATGGCGATATGTGTGGTGGGATTGCGGTGATTGGCGATTTATACAAAACAGAAGTATATGAATTGGCGAGATATATCAATAAAGATGGGGAAATTATTCCAATCCATACCATTACCAAACCACCAAGTGCGGAATTGCGTCCTGGACAAAAAGACAGTGATAGTTTGCCCGATTATGATATTTTAGATAAAGTATTATTTCAATATATTGAAAAGCGACAAAGCCCAAAAGCCTTGATTGCTGCAGGTTTTGATGCAGGATTGGTTACAAGAGTCCTTAAAATGGTGAATTTCAATGAATTTAAACGAGAACAAACAGCTCCTGTGTTGCGCGTGTCAAGTAAAGCGTTTGGAATGGGGCGGCGGATGCCGATTGTTGGAAAATATTTAGGGTGAAAATAGGATAAATGGGTGGAAAAAGGTGCGGCAAGTTGCAACTTATCGCACCTTCTGCTCGAATTTTGGTTTTGAATTGAAAGCCAAAATTCGAGCATTTTAGGGAAAATAAATTGCCTAACTGCAAAGCATTTTTTACAATTCAATTTATAGTAAGTAAAAAAATATAATTTTGCATCTGATTTGAAAAAAATCCGTTTCATCAACCTAATCATCAATTATAATTATTTATATCAAAATCCTATATGGCTCATCAAGAATTTGTTTTTAAAGATATTGACGTAGAAGGACAAGCTACTTTGGAATCGATTGCAGCAGCAACTCGTTTTAATGAATGGATGTACGAGGTCATTTCGGCTCGTTTGACGGGCAATATTTTGGAAATCGGGAGTGGAATTGGCAATATTTCGACTCATTTTTTCAAAAATGGTCAAAAATTAACGGTCAGCGATATTCGGGATAATTACTGTGAACATTTGACAGAGCATTTCAAAGAGGAACCGTTATTAGGCGGCGTTTTGCACTTGGATTTGGTGCATCCTGATTTTGACCGTGTGTATCAAGCGCATATGGGGCGGTATGATGGCGCATTTGCATTGAATGTCGTGGAACACATCCAAGATGATACCTTGGCAATTGCCAATTGTAAAAAATTGTTAAAAAAAGGCGGGCGATTGGTGATTTTAGTACCTGCGTATCAGGCTCTTTACAACTCTTTTGACCGCGCTTTGGAGCATTATCGACGTTATAACAAGGCGAGTTTGGAAAATATTTTTAAAAATAATCATTTAAAAATCGTTCATTCCCAATATTTTAACTTAGCAGCGATTGCAGGTTGGTGGTTTTCTGGCACGGTTTTGAAGAAAGAGGTGATTCCAACAGGACAAATGCGCCTTTACAATGCCTTAGTGCCTATTTTTAAGATTTTAGATAAAATTGTTTTAAATCGTATCGGTATTTCGGTGATTGTGGAAGGTGTACACTAATTT
>JBDLWG010000164.1:0-6456 GCA_039804385.1 Bacteroidota bacterium | reverse complement strand
AAATCGGTCTTTGTCATAATTATTTTATCGGCGCGGCGGATAAAAATGGATTGACTTTTTGTGCGGAAAATGACATTTATCCAATTGTCATGTATTCGCCCGATTTCAAAAAAGTGCATTTAATTGAATTGACAGGTGTTAAATCTGGTGAATTTAAATATATGTTGCTCCATGACCACGATTTGCAAACCGATGAAATCAAACACATTGAAGTCAACGGTCAACGATTAAAAGTGACGATGGATATTACCTTTCCCGAAAGGTGTGAACGGTGGGAGATTACGATTCGGCGCGTTGGCGAAGGTTTTCAAGCAGAACCTGCTTTGGTTAACAAAATGAAACCGTGTGAAGGGACGTTTCCATTGCCTGATGATGCAGAAGAAACATAGTAAGTCGTTCCATTAAGCATCCAAAACCGCCCGACGCAAAGTATTATTTAAGACATGGATTTTTTTAAAATCCATGTCTTAAATAATACTTTAAAATATTATTTTTTCAATAAATCCTTTGCTGTTTCATGGAATATACTGAACGTATCTCGTTCAAAAATCTTTAAAAAATCTGCTTTGATAGGTATATTGGGATGTATCAAGGCTTCACAAAACTGCTTTTCTAATAAAAAATCACTATCGGGTTCGATTTTAGCCAAACAATATCGGGCAGAAGCATATTCTTTTATTTCTATATTATAAACTGCTTTTATCACCCAAGACAAATCGGCATTAAAACGTCCTGCCGTCAAAATCGGATAAGAAGACTTTTGGGCGCAATAGTTCTGCAAAAGTTGTTTCACTTCTGGCGATAAGGGCTGTTTATACTTTTGCGTCAACTGACTTTCCACTATGACACAATTAAGAATCCTCCTATCCATCTGAAACGGATTGCTCCAAGTTCGAGCACCCGTACCCACCGGACCAATTGGGGTCTCTTGTGGTGGGATAGGTTGCGTATGAGCGAAAATAGAATCATTCGGTCTTAATGTTTTTGGCGCGGGTTGTAACCCTTGTTGTGGAGCAGCCACTTTAGATGGTTTTTTGGGACGAACTTGAATTTGGGGTTGAAGTGGAGGGATTATAAGCGGCTGCTCCTGCACCTTCAATTCATCGCAAGCAGCGCGAATATCATCACTCGGTTGAAGTGGAGGGATTATAAGCGGCTGCTCCTGCACAACTGGCGTGTCTTTGGGAAGGATTTGATGGTTTTGAACCGTATCCATTTTAGCTAAATTATTTTTTTCAATAGGTGGAACGATTTGATTTTTAAAAGGTTGTGATAGAAAAAAAACAGCAAAAGCACCCAATAAAATCGCACCCCCGATACTCTTTTTCAACCATTTTTGTTGCCGCACTTTTCTAAGGCGTTCTTCCGCCATGGTTTTTTGGATTTTGTAGCGCAATCGCTCTGTTTCTAAGGCATCAAAAAGAGATGCTTGAAAGTCAAATTCGGCGGCAAACATAGGGTCTATCTCGACTCGCGCTTCTACTTGCGCACGCTCATCGGGCGACAATTCATTGGTAAAAAAAGCTGTAATTTTATTTTTCATGACAAGTTGTAATTTTGTTTTTTGGAGCTTATAATAAGTTGCGATAAATTTCTCTAAAAATGGGCATGCAAACTGACTTTTTCGATTTCAAACTGCCCACATCATTATACGATGGAATTAAATTATTTTTTAATATGTCTTCATAACTAAATTCTTGTATATAGAATAACTGAATCAAGTCGGCACAAACATCTGTTTTTTTCTGTTTTTGGCGCAATACATCCAGTGCTTTTGCTATCATATCTCTGGATTCGAACCTTTTTTCTACATCGTCGCTGTATTTGAACATTTCGGGAAAATCATCTTTATCTTTGTTATTACTGTATGCTGCTATATCATCTGTTCGATGGCGTTTTTTATCCTTTGCCCTCTTAGACAACATCCAGTTGAAGGACTTCAAGGCATAGGTACTCGGTTGCGCACGCCCGTCATAGACATACTTTTTGAGTTGAATTTGCTTTATAAAGTCCAAAAGGACATCATTTAAAATTTCCTCCGTTTCATTTTCAAGCCCATAATGCTGGCAATCCGCTCTAATCTTACCTTCAATCTGATGACTGAGGTAGATGATCGCCTTCGTTTTTTCATTTTGAAGGTCTTTACACAATTCTTCTGCAGATGGTTTGTATCGAAAAGGTATCATTGATTTTTCAATTGACGTTTTAATAATTAATGTCTTGTATTATCACAAAGGTCAATGAAAAAAGTGTTTTTTTTAAAAAAAAATTTAAGGTTTGGGTACAAAAATTAAACCAGCGTTATTGATACAGTAGCGATTTGGATTTTTTACTGAATTGCCATCCCGCAACATTTTCCCAAGATAGCCATTGCACCGAGCGCAACCTACCAAAATCGCTGGGTTTTCACCCGTGAAATTTTTATCTTTCACCCGTTTCAAACGCGTGTCCCGAATCGGGCGATGAAAATCAGCCCAACCCGAACCAGGATAATATTGTTCCTGCGCATCGAACAAAGGCAGTCGGCAAGCCGCGCAAACATACGCACCAATGCCTTTAAATTCCCAATATTGCCCCGAAAACGCCCGTTCCGTCGCACATTCGCGCATCACTTTGTACGTTAACGGCGGCAAAGTCTTCTTCCATTGAACTTCAGGTTTGCGCACAGGCACGATTTGGTCGGGTATCTCTCGAGGAATGCTACCGCTTGCATGTGCGGTAAGGTGCAGGGGCGGTTGCGTCGGTTGCGCAATCCGCTGCTCATAAAGGTCGTAAACGGCATATAATAATACGCCTGACAGGATAGAAAGAAAAAATTTCATTGAATGGTTTTGTTGAATTGTTGCATAGCTTAGACGAAAAAAAACACGTAAGTCACTGATTTACAAGTTATTGAATCAGGCATGAAGCGCATTTCATAACAAAAATAGGCTTTTTTAAAGAATTTCCAAAAAAAATCGTATCCATCCAAGTAGAGGCTTTTAAAACCCTCCACTCGGTACAATAAAATATTTTTTATTTTTTTTTCAAAAAGTGATTCCTTTTTGCTGCGCCCGCAATAGATAGATGTACCCCAAATGAAAACAAAAAAAACGGGGTTCGGAAGTCGCTGAAAATCCGCAAAACAGAGTAAGCAACCTTTTAAATTGTGATTCAAAAAATCATTCATCATGAAACAAACCTTATCAGGCGTTCTTTTCGCCACCGTCATCAGCTTATTTTCGTTGCAAAGCTGCCAAAAAGAATCCTTAACGGACTCCGCTAAAACAACAGCCGTCCCAACCGAACCAAAAGTGGCAAGTGCAACAGGTTTCAACATCAACGGCAACTATTACAGCTTCGACCAAGCAGAAAGCCAAAAAGTATTTGAAGCGTTCAAACAAACCAATCCGAATTATGTGCAAGTCTATGAAGATTTGACTCCGAAGGATGACAAACAAGAATTGACGCTTTCCTTGTACCAAGATGTGCCTCAATATGTCGCTCAATTGAAACAAACAGGCAAAGCATCGACGCAAACGTTGGCAAAAATGGAGCGTTTTGAGGATTTAAAAGCACAATCGGTGCGTCAAAATCAATCTCAAGAGACCTTTAGCACCCAAGTAGAGGCATTAACGCCGCAAAATACCTCTTTGGAATCCCGCGCTTGGACAGGCAATGGTTTTTACGAACATTGGTATTATAACAACTACAATGTGGGTTCAAAATTGAGTTTTGGGTCATGGTATTCATTAGGTAGCTTTTGGAATGACCGCATTTCATCCATTTCTTACGACAATAATTCGGGCGATTATCGGATTTTGGTTTGTTATGAAGATGCGTATTACAATTACAATGCAGGTTCGGGGAATAAAGGCATTTTGATTTTTGCAGTCCCGAATGGTTCTTATTTGAGATGCACTGATTTATCAAAATTGAATACCTCCGTTACGACGAACGGATATTACTTCTACACACGCGGCTTCAACTGGAACGATAGAATTTCATCTACTTATTTGTACTAATGGGGACTTTACGTAAGTGTTCTTAAAGTCCCCCGAAATGGGGGACTTTACGTAAGTGTTCTTAAAGTCCTTCTTGTACGAATCGAATCATGGGACTTTACGTAAGTGTTCTTAAAGTCATTTCTTAACTATTCCATAACCATTTAAAAATTAAAGCATTATGAACCAATTAACCAGAACATTCAGTGTTCTTTTGACTGTGATCACCTTGTTTTTCGCGGTCAGTTGTCAGAAAGAAACAACCGAAACTGGCATTCAATCCGAAGCCGCCACCGCAAAATCGACGATGAATCCCGACACCGTTCCGCGCAAAAAAAGCCATCAGCGCAGAGATAAGTACACCTTGACGGATACCGATGACGGTAAAATTTTATGGCGACACGTCAACGGAGCGATTTCACTTTGGACGGTGGATGATGACGGAAATCCGATTACTGCCAAAGAATATGGTCCTTATGCCAATTGGCGCGCCATCAATTATGCGGATGGCAAGGTTTTATGGCGTTACACAGATGGAGGTATTTCGCTTTGGACGGTGGATGAGAATGGCAATAAAGTAAGTGATAAATTATATGGACCTTTTGCTGGTTGGACGGCAGTGAATTATGCGAATCATAACATTTTATGGAGACACACGAATGGCAGCATTTCACTTTGGTTGGTCGATAATGATGGCAATTACGTCAGTCATAAAGAGTTTGCACCAATAGCAGGTTGGACAGCAGTGCATTATGCCAATCAAAAAATCTTGTGGAGACATAATAATGGTAACATTTCACTCTGGAATTTGGACGAACAAGGTAATTTTCTTGGTTATCATGGATATGGTCCATATCAAGGTTGGACGGCGATTAACTATTCTGATGGCAAGATTTTGTGGAGACATACAAACGGAGGCATTTCGATTTGGAGTATGGATGAGCAAGGTCAGTACCTAAGCTACAAAGAATATCCTTCAATCCAGGGCTGGACGGCTTTGAACTATGCCAATCAGCGCATTTTGTGGAAACATACCAATAATAGTATCTCTCTTTGGCGATTGGATGCGCAAAGCAATCATTTAAGTTACAAGGAATACGGTCCGTATGCAGGTTGGATTCCGTTGAATTATGAGAATTAGGTAAGTGAAATACGAGATTGATACGATTTTGAACTTATATGTGGTGGATTCTGTGGATTTTTTTGTATCAAAAAAATCCACAGAATCCACCAAATATAATTTTAAAAAACCACATTGTTATAAAATTTATATTTAAATAAAATCAATAATTTAAAATAAAATATTTTATACAGCCCCAAAAAACCTTTTTTTTATTTGTACCTTTCTGTAAAACCATTTAGATTTGCACCCAGATTGAAAACATCATTCACCGAATGAACCCTATTTTTACATTTTAAAAACAAATATTATGATAAGTACTAAAAGTCGTTGGATTACAACGGCAGTCGTTTTGGTTGTGTTCTCTGCATGCCAAAAAGAAAATCAGGAGATTGTATTGAACACAGAGTTGGATACTTCCAAAAGTGAGTTGCTCAAAAATGAAATGACCAACAATCCAAATGTAGAAGTCATTGATATTGAAAGCCTTGTGAAAACCAATCGCCGCGCTCCCGCAGCACAAGAGCCGCCAGGAGATTTGGAAGACGTACCAGAAGTAACGGATGGGGCTGCCCTCCAAGCCAGTTGTGTATTAAATCCAAGTGGTTGTGACGATGATTTGATGCTTGGCGGCAATGAAAATCCAGTGCCTAATTCCATTGCAGTGGGCAAGCGTTTGGGGATTGTAGATGTTCAAAATTTGAACAATGGTAATAATAATAGCAACCGTTACACTTTACCAAATGGTAGACTTTTAACAGGTTTTAACGCAAACGAACGGATTGTGTATTTGAAAATTCCACAAAATGGCAAATATAGAATCCAATTATCGCTAAATAACAGTAATAGAGATATAGATATTTTTGCCTATAAATTAGGCGTAGTCAATGGACAAATTGTAAAAACAGGTATGAAGGCTTGGGGGATTAATTCCGCAGGGCGTACCGAAACGTTTCATTTGACAGAGAAGGGTTATTATATGTTAATCCTTGATTCTCAACAACCTGCATCTGATAATAACTATGTTTTAAGTCTTTCTAAAAATACAACGATTTCCACCAATACCAGAATTGTTAACAATAAAGTGGCTTATCAATTTGTGTCCAGCAAGCCAACGCTTGGTTTTGAAACGTTGGTACAATGGCGATTCCAACAACGCGGTTCAACCATTGCAAATTATTATACGAATTTGAATGCGTTTTGGGCGTTCCCTTGCCGCAATTGTGATTGGCTGGTCACGCCTGTTTACAGAAATACACAAACGGGGCAGCTTGTGGAGCATAGCGAAATGACGACTTTGATACGTCCTTAAATGTTGAATTAGGAATAAAGGAATTTTGGGAATGAAGGAAG
>JBDLWG010000163.1:0-8457 GCA_039804385.1 Bacteroidota bacterium | reverse complement strand
GAATATTGGGTTGTCAATTTAGAAAAAAAGATATTGACGCAATATGAAAATGTGGAAGGTGAATTTTTTCTGCGACGCGTTTTCCAACAAACCGATACCTTAACTTCTATCGTCATCACAGGTTTTCAAACCGAAATGAATGCCCTTTTTGACTTCTGAATTTTGCGAACACATAGGTACATAGGAGACATAGTTGTTATACGATGTCTCCTATGTACCTATGTGTTCGCAAAATTAAAACTGCTTGACAGCATGACTCACTGCTCGCGCCGTCAATGCCATATAAGTCAATGATGGATTCTGAGTTGATGTGGAAGTCATGCAAGCACCGTCGGTTACATATACGTTTTTACACGCATGTAATTGATTCCACTCATTGAGCAACGACGTTTTTGGGTCTTTGCCCATGCGCACACCGCCCATTTCGTGAATATCCAAACCAGGAGCTTGATGCGAATCCGACGTTTTAATATTTTTAAAACCTGCAACCGTAAACATTTCTGTAATTTGTTCCAAATAATCTTTCACCATTTTATCATCATTCTCATCGTAATCAATCGAAATTCTCAATTGCGGCATGCCGAATGGATCTAATTTGGTCTTGTCAAGCGCAATAAAATTACTTTCTTTTGGAATCGTCTCGCCCATAATGTGCGAACCAACATTCCAATTGCCCCATTTTGGAGCGTTCAAACTGTTTTTCAAATCCAAACCAATCGCACCAGAATCATGAATTTTGTTCCGACTCGTGTACAAACCCGCCGCATAACCCCGTAAAAAATCCGTTTCTTGTTTAAACACATTCCGAAAACGAGGAATATAACTACTATTCGGTCGCCGACCTTCGGTTGTCGTATCTAAAAAACCATCATATTCCGCACTTACTCGCGCCCGATAATTGTGAAATGCAACATATTTGCCCATTAATCCATTATCATTGCCCAAACCATTCGGAAAACGATTTGATGTCGAATTCAATAAAATCATATTTGTATTAAACGCAGCAGCATTCACAAAAATGATTTTTGCATAAAATTCCATCATTTGTTTGGTTTCGGAGTCGAAAACCCGAACACCTGTTGCTCGCTGTTTTTTTTCATCATATATAATGGAGTGAACCACCGAATTCGGACGCAAAGTCATCTTACCCGTTTTCGCCGCCCAAGGCAAAGTCGAAGCATTGCTACTGAAATACCCGCCCAAAGGACATCCGCGTTGACACAAATCTCGATTCGCACATTGCGACCGACCTTGTTGATGATGAATCGGTTGCGCTTTCGTGATGTGCGCACATCGCGCTATGATCACAGGACGGTCTTTATACGCCTTCGCCATTTGCTCCTTGAAATATTTTTCAACACAAGTCATTTCATGCGGGGGCAAAAATTCGCCATCAGGCAATTGCGGCAAGCCATCTTTATTGCCCGAAATGCCCGCAAATCGCTCCACATGACTGTACCAAGGCGCAATATCGTCGTAACTAATGGGCCATTCGACCGCAAAACCATCTCTTTTCGGTCCTTCAAAGTCGAATGGACTCCATCGTTGAGTCTGTCGCGCCCATAACAATGATTTTCCGCCCGTCTGATAGCCCCGAATCCAATCAAATGGTTTTTCTTGAATATACGGATGTTCGGCATCTTTCACGACGAAATGTGCGGCATCTTCTTTAAAGATATAACATTTACTGGCAATAGGATTGGCTTTTTGAACGTCAAGAGGCATTTGACCGCGATGTTCCAATTCCCAAGGTTCTTTCATGGCAGTTGGATAATCGCGCAAATGTTTGACATCGCGCCCGCGTTCCAAAACCAATGTATTAAGTTTTTTTTCAGTCAATTCTTTCGCCGCCCAGCCGCCGCTAATCCCAGAGCCGATGACAATGGCATCGTAAGTTCGTTTTTTGATGCTATCCATGATGAATTTTTATGGGTTTGAAATTATTTCTTGACGGGAACACACCCGTAAAACCGGGCAGGAGCCATTTCATAATCCGTAAAACGGGTCATGTAATATTCCGATTTTGTATAACCTTGTATTGTGAGCCCTCTTAATGTATTATAAAAATTTTGAATTTTTTTATCTTGGGATTGCGCCAGTGATTGCAATAATTCAATCCGTTGTTTAGTATCACTTTCGGCAAACGATTTACCGAAAAGTTTGATACTCAATGGATTAATGGTTAACAAAATTTGTTCAAAATCGGTTTGCGCTTGTTTTTCATAACAATCGGTCATCATTTTTTGAATAAATTGGTGCACGCCCAACCCTTTTGCGCCCAGCGTATCGGTTGTTGGAATCAAGGTTTCAACCAATTCTGCTAACAATTTTTCGTTGTTGAACGAGTTGTTTTTGTCAAAAGTAGCTTGATTCCAACCTGCCGCCCAAGTCGGCAAACTCCCGAAACTGCCTAAGGCAATTCCTATATTTTTTATAACGGCTCGTCTTTTCATACATTTATTTTTTATAATGTTAATTTTTTATCTATACTATTTGTAAAGCAAACTTGCGTCAAGTTTGAAACTTGACGCAAGTTTGCTCGTTTTTTGGGCTTTTCCAACAAACGTATAAAGGAGTATCTTATTTTTAGCCACCAATAGTCGTCATACTTTCCGTTACAGGCAAGCCAAAATTTCTATTTTTTTCGGCTTCATGTCCATCTTTGGCGCGATTCCCAATGGCATTCGTTAGTGCTGTTAAAACTTGTGCATCAGTTGCGCCTTCGCGCATGATATTTTTGATATTAAAAATACCTGTATCATATAAACAGGTCTTCAAAACACCTTGTGGCGTGATTCTCAACCGATTACATGTACCGCAAAACGTGCGACTGTATGCCGCAATAATCCCAACTTTGCCTTTATAATTTGGAACTTGGTAATGATAAGCCGTCGAATGCGGCGGGTCAGGCAATTTTGTCAGTTCGGGATAATGGATTTTTAAAAAATCTAAAATCCGACGATGATGCCAATGTAAGGTTTCATAATGCGCCCCATTCCCATTGAAAGGCATTTCTTCAATAAAACGAACACTAATCGGATGATTTTTAGTCAATTCGACCAATGAAAGCATGTCTTCTTCATTTTTGCCTTGCATCACGACCGAATTAATACTGGTTTTGATGTCATATTGCAATAAACCATCTAACGTGCGCATCACATTATCAAATTCGTCGCGGCGCGTGATTTCAAAAAAACGCTTTTTATCCAAACTATCCAAACTCAAATTCACGGATTCAATGCCCAATGATTTCAATTCAGGAATGTGCGGATGCGTCAAAGTGCCATTTGTCGTGAGGTGAATTTTCAAATTATAAGTTGCAATTTTGCGCAAAAAATCCATCATATCGCGTCGTACAAACGGTTCACCGCCTGTAATACGCACTTTTTCAATCCCAGCATTTGATAAAACGTACATTAAACGATCCATTTCCTCGAAAGTCATCAACTCTTGTCGCGCCACATATTTGATGCCTTCTTCGGGCATGCAGTAAAAACAGCGCAAATTGCAACGGTCTGTAACCGCCAAACGGACGTAATTCATAATCCGTCCATGATTATCATATAAAACAGGTTTTTTATTCATTTTTTAATTATTTGAAAACAATCTACGATTCGTTTCGGCAAAAATAGTCAAATATTAAGAATCATGCTTGTTAAAAATAAAAAAACGCCCGCATACCGAAGTACATGGGCGTTCAACAACCTCCTGTTATATTAATATTTTTAAAATGTCTTTTTAAAATAAAAATGCGCTCACACAACGGTCAACGCATTTCCAACCAATGAGAGATCATACAAACTAAAACTAACTATTTTAAGTGTTTGAAGGTTAAAAAACGTCCGCGTGCTTTTCGTACTTGCGTACAAGGACGGATTCAAATCGAAACTTGAAAACCGCCTTGTGTTAGGATGAGAAGGTCGTTCCATCCGGTCACGTTTGACCTTTCGCGCAGTTGCGAAAACGATAAGCATTCGACTTATGAATTGTTTTGTTGCTTTTTTAGAGCAGCGATGTTTGAATGATGAATTTTAAATGGTATTTATAATACATTGTAAATCAAAGATTTCGATATAGAAAGCTTGTTTTACCATTCAAACATCTTAACAATTTAATATCCGAATACTGAACTGCTTGTCATAGTGAACAAATCATGAATGTTCTTTTACACTCCGCTTCGATATGAATCGTTTATTGCAACGAAAACACTCGAAGTATTTTTGTTCTGACGCTTGCACACACCTATCGACATTGTGAACAGGGGCGGAATCGAACCGCCAATCCCCTGATTAAAAGTCAGGTGCTTCACCAATTAAGCTACCTATTCGCAAAAAATAAAAGCGGAAGTTAAAGGAATCGAACCTTTGCATCGAATAAACGATGACCAACGATTAGCAGTCGCGTACATTTCCACTCTGTCAAACTTCCAATTTAGTAAATAATTTTCATATTATTTCAAACTTTCTGAACTTTCTAAACTTTCTAAAAATTTTGAAATAAAAATAGCAAACGATTAAAAGGACTTGGGTGTTTTCAAAAAAAAACGCCCTGCGTATCAAATCTTGAAACAAACTTAAAGAGCTGTGTGCAAATGTTTAAGGTCAAAACGAATGTTTAAGTCATTGATAAACAATGATTTGAACATTCGATTGGTAACAGAATCGCAGTATAACAAAGTGTCAAGTTGCTGAATTAGGAGAAAGTCATTTAGGATAATGACGAAATTAACTCAGTATTGCACTTGTTGTCTTGCGGCGGTCAGCCCATTTCGGAAGTACGGTAAAGTCTCAATATGAATGAAAGAAACTAAAAGATACCTATTGAATTGTTTTGCGAACCGCTTTATTCCTGCGGCTACAAAACCTTATCGGTATTATTTAGCCGTGAGGAAGGATAAATCTGTATGAGGATAACCTTCAAACTGTGGATCTCGTTCATTTACAATACTGCAACTCCGTTTATTGCCCCAATACGCACGCATGCCAGACTTCGCAACACCTGGTCTCGTGAACCCTTGTGCTGAAAGTATCGCAGCCGACGTAATGATTGACAATTTTACTGAAGTTCTCATTATTAATGATAATTGAAATCGTTTGAAAAATTTTTGTTAAAACAGATTGTTTATGGGCATAAATATACCCATAATTGCGCTGCAAAGATACAGGTATTTTTAGGAGCATGTCAATAGGCACTCGAAAATAAATTCATTTTTTTTCCACAAACCTTATTGGTGGAAAAAAAAACCTGTCAGAGAGCGCAATTTTTTTAAAATGATTTTTTTGCAAAAAAAATCATTTTAAAAAAATTGCGCTCTCTGCCCACCTCTTTTGGTGGCGCGTTTTTCACAAAACTTATGGGTAAAAACACTACATTTGTTACACACTTGGTCGTAAAAATATTTTTGGCAGTTTAAAAATTAAATCTACCTTTGCAAACGAATTAAAAACTCGACCGTGAAACGAATTATTATTGCTATTGATGGTTACTCGGCATGTGGCAAAAGTACATTAGCGAAAGCTTTGGGAAAAGTGCTGCATTTTGCATATATCGACACAGGCGCGATGTATAGGGCTGTCACCCTCTATTTTTTGAGGCATTCGGTGGATTTAAACGACGTAAAACAGGTTCAAAACGCGCTTGCGAACATCGAAATCCATTTTGAACGCCAAAAAACAGGCAATCATGTCTTCCTCAATGGAGAAGATATTGAAACGGAAATCCGAAAAATGTATGTTTCAGAGTCTGTCAGTCAAGTGGCGGTACTTTCGGATGTGCGTCGTCAGATGGTTCGATTGCAACAGGCGATGGGACAAAGGCGGAGTTTAATTATGGACGGACGCGATATCGGAACCGTCGTTTTTCCAAAAGCGGATTTAAAGATTTTTTTGACCGCAGACCCTACAATTCGTACAAAAAGACGGGTTGATGAGTTAAAATCAAAAGATCAAATCATTGATTTTGAGGCAGTTAAGCAAAATTTATTAGAACGAGATAGGATTGATTCGACCCGTTCGGATAGCCCTTTGCGACAAGCGGAAGATGCGATTTTGATTGATAACACGCAACTTACGCCCGATGAACAATTACAAAAAGTATTGGAACTGGTAGCTGTTTTGGACAAACAGCTTGTTTTTTAAGGATAGTATAAGTCTGAATTAGGATTTTTAGGATTATTGAGATTTGTTAGGATAAAATCCTAACAAATCTCAATAATCCTAAAAATCCTAATTCAGACCATCACCACTTAGATTAATTGGTCAAATCATTGACGTTTATAGCTTCTTTTTTACTCAATTTGAGGGTTGCATTGCTGTAATAAGCGGTAATTTTGGCTAATTCGATTGCCATTTTATCCGCCGCTTCCTCGTTTTTAATAAAAATAGCGATAAAATCAGTATCCGATTGGTACGATGTACTGCGGATAGCGATTTGATTAAGCGGTCGTTCTGTGTAGAGATACACGCTACAAATGTCCTTGTCCAGAACTTTTACCTCAATAAACTTGACTTTTTCCAATGGAATTGTGACGGTAGCAATATGGGTCGCACTGTATTTGCCTGTCGTCATGACTAAGGCATGTTCTTTGGCATCCACAAAGAAATGCTCTTTGTACGACGAGTTTTCTTTGAGCAGAAGATTGAGGTTCGTCAATTCATGGTCAAAGTTTTGGGCAACAAGTTGGCTACAAAGGAGTAAAACAAAAAGAGTCGAAAAAAATCGCATAGGCATCCATTTTTATTTTTAAATGATAAGATGCTGCAAATATAGTGCATTGAAAGGGCAATGTCAAATATTTTCTATTGTAATGAAAGGAAAGCAAATATAAGATTTTTCAAAATATAGAGCCAATGGTTTGAATTTTCAATCATTTAAAAATTGGCGAATATTCGCTAAATCAGAATTAAAGTATTGATTATCAAAGTGTATTTTTTTTGCGACTCTTTTTTTTTCAAATTTTGCCGCTTTTTGGTTGACTTTTTGAAAAAAAAGCGTCCTAATTTTGTAAAGAATTGGAACGTTTAAAATTAAGCTCAAACAAGCATCTAATGATTCGAAAAGACATCAAAAAAGACCTTAAAAAAGAAACCATCTTGCAAGGCGCGGCAGCCTGTTTTATGCAATTTGGATATGAAAAAACAACTTTAGACGATATTGGCAAAAGTGCATCGCTGAATAAAGCGTCGATTTATTACTATTTTAAGAATAAAGAGGAGATTTTTAGTGAAGTGGTCTTGCAAGAAGCAACCACTTATATTACAGAATTGCAAACGAAAACAAATCGAAAACGGGGTTTAGAAAGTAAAATTGTTTTTTATATCACGGAACGTATTAAAAAATACAATGAAGTCATCACCTTACATCGCCTTTCCCTCAGCAATTTGACGGGTATTGAGACGGTTTTCAACGATTTATATCGGACGGTGAAAGAGCGCGAGATTCAATATATTCAAACTTTATTAGAAAAAGGAAAAGAACTGAAAGAAATTACGACGGATTTAGATTTACAAGATGTTTCTATCAATTTATTTGTAATATCAGATGCGCTTAAATATGAGGCATTGCGCACGAAAAAAGCGCGTTACAAAGGAGACATTGACATGGCAAACGCACCTCAAAAAATAGCTTTTTTGGTTCATTTGATTTTGAGAGGCTTGACCTATCCAAATGATAAGAAATAGTTTATACATCACAAAAAAATCATTATCAAAATTTTAAAATCTTTTATGGAGCAAAACGGGGTGTGGCAAGAGGCGTTTAGAGTGTACGCCTACATGACCGATAAACATCATCAAATGACTCTTTTTTCGATGGCAAACTGCTTGCAAGAGGTCGCGGGCAATCATGCAGATGCGCACGGATTAGGTTTTGTAGGGATGCGAGAACGCGGGTTGTATTGGGTATTAAACAAATTGAAAATCAATGCTTTACGTCCTGTCAAAGGAGGAGAAACCGTGAGCATTCGGACTTGGGTGAGCGAAATGAAACCTTTTTCGCACCGTCATTTTGAGGTGTTAGACGCGGCGGGCGCGGTGGTGACGACGGCGTATGCGGTCTGGATTCCGATTGATGCGGCTTCGCATCGCCCGAAACGGTTTGAAACCAATGAATTATTGACTGTGAAAACAGGGGCGGAAATGCTCGAACCTGAAAAATTACGCGATTTGGAAGGGAGTTGGCGGCGTTGTGCAGACCGACCTGTTCGATTCAGCGATTTGGATAGGAATGGGCATGTGAATCATGCCAAGTATGTGAATTGGGTCATGGATGATTTCAAAAAAGATTATGAAAATATGGAGTGTAAATCATTGATTATCAATTATGTCGGCGAAGTTTTGTTGAATGAACGCGTGGAAATTTTTTACATTTTGAAAGATAGAACCTTGGAATACATGATGAAAGTGAAAAAAAGCGGGCGATTGGCAATACGTGCGAAATTGTCTTTTTAAGTTTGATTTT
>JBDLWG010000162.1:0-6429 GCA_039804385.1 Bacteroidota bacterium | reverse complement strand
GGGAAATAAATTTCCCGACTACCAACTACTTCCTGTAATTCAATTTATATAATTTATTTTTTTAATTTTTGCCAATTTTGAATTTGTTGTACTGGTACTTCTAAGGATTTTGCAATCACATTTTTCGTAAAAAGCCTGTCCATTGGCAACGACCGCGCATTGAGTGTATAGAAAATCATCTGCCGACAATTCGCCTTCATTTTCGGGGTCGTCTAAAAAGTATTTTTGCCAAACTGTTGTTTGAGTGCTTGAATCAATTGGTGATCGGCAACAATGCGTATCAACACATTGGCAAGTTGCGCAATGCGGTTTCGGACGCGACTTTAATGACTTCGACGTTGCGTTCGGTCGGTTTTGCGGTGGAAACGGTCACGAATGGCACTCGGAGCGAGATGGTTGCGGCATTGCGGCGGTTGGGCAAACGGGCGGCGGGGCAACAGACGGTTGACCGCCCCGAAAAACGTGCCTTCGGGGACGTACATCGCCTTTTCGACGGCTCCGAATACGACGGCAGCCGATGGTTCGGGCGGCAATTCGCCTTATACGCTGGCGTTATCGAAGGCGATGCAAATGCCGAATTTGGAAATTGAAAAGGCTTTTAAGCGGATTCGGGTGGAAGTCAAAGCGACGGGGCAAACCCCGTGGGAAAATTCGTCGTTGGAAGGTGAGTTTTATTTTATAGATAAACGGATTATTAAAAACCAAATACAACTTGTGGATGTCTGAAAAAGCTTTTGATAACCTCTTGTTTTTGTTTAACGTTATCAACTACGTTATTTAAATTTTCGTTGAGTTCTTTTTGGGTTTTAGAGAATACATTTTTAAGTTGAACATTTTTGAGATGATTACAATTTTGAAGAATTTATCATTGAAAATTCAGATAGGGGTTTGATTATGCCTTATCAAGTGATGATGAAACAAGTATTTAATGAATTAAAAATCTCCATTTCGTGAATTTTCAATTTTATGGAATGGAGACTTTTAAGGAATCGATTCCATTTAAGGAATCATGGCTTTCGCCATCACAGGCGGCATCGGAATCACAATTTGCTCCATTTCAAATCTTTTTTTAATATTTTCCAATAAATCAGAATGAATGGCTTGTCCGTCATTGAAATCCTTCACCCAAGCATATCCGCGCAATGTAATCGCATAATCACCCAATGCTTGAACCCGTATCAGCACTAATGGCTCATTCGCTTCTTTTTGCGCATTGGTTCTTGTATCTAAATATTTTGGATGTTTGGCAATTTCATCTGCTATCACTGCTTTCGCTTGGGCAAGGTCTGTCTCATAAGCAACGCCCACTTCGATATAACGACAAATTTTACTATCATGATAATCCACGTTCAAAATAATTTCATTGCTCATCAAGGAATTCGGAATCACAATCCGCCGATTTTCCAAATCGCGCAACACCGTATGGCGTAACGTAATATCTTCAACCGTCCCAAAATATTGATTTCGGATGTTCAAACGGTCTCCAAGTCGATACGGTTTAAACAAAATAATGAAAAAACCACTGATAATATTGCTCAAAGCGTGTTGTGAAGCAAAACCAATCGCCACTGCCGCAATCCCCGCACCCGCCAACAACGAACTTGCAACACTCCGCAACGCTTGCAATTCCCGTCCCGCAATGATGAAACCAACAATATAAATGAGTCCCGTCAAAACATGTCCTAAAAACTTGTAAGTAGTCGGGTCACCAGTGATTTCAATCGCCGATAAGCGCAAAAATCGGTTAAAAGTACGGCGCGTCAGCCGTTCCAAGACAAATGTGAAGGCAATAATGCCCACAAAAGCACCAGAATCTGGAATTTGGTCAATAATAGCTTGGATTTTGTCCATCGCAAAGCAGTTGATTGGGTATTAAAAGGCGCAAAAATAATCCTTTTTACACGATAAAATTTAAATCGTTGTATCTTGTTTCGGCAACCTTTGCCGTTTCATTAGGTGCGTAGCACCGCAACATTGGTAGAAAACCCAAAATGCCCCATTTTAGAAGGTGCGTAGCACCGCAACATTGGTAGAAAACCCAAAATGCCCCATTTTAGAAGTGCGTAGCACCGCAACATTGGTAGAATAGGACGATTATTCCCATTTTCTACCAATGTTGCGATGCTTTTTTCTACAAATGTTGCGGTGCTACGCACCTAATGAAATCACAATCCTAAAATTTGCTTTTCGACGGCGGCTTTTGCGATCGTGAGCGCGGTTTTCGCTTCGGTTTCTAATTGTTGCGCTTGCGCCCGTAGCGTGCTGATATGCGTTACGATTTCAGTTTGAATATTTATGGGCGGTATTGGAATTGGAATATTCAAATATTCGCGCATAATTAAATTCCGAATACCATTGGTTTGGCTTTGCATCAAATCCGTAACTTTGATATTATGAATCGTTTTCAAAAAATAATACACAAATTCGGGATGTACTGCTGATGAAAGTCGGATTTTATGAACGAAATTGCTAAATCCGATAACATTTTCATTCAAAATGTCTTTTGTAATCAATGCAATTCTGCCAACAGGTTGATCCGTGCTGCCGCCTGATTTTTCTATCAATAAATCATTGGCTTGCACATCTAATTTATCTAATTTTTCATTCAAAATATAACGATACTTCACGCGACTGTTTTCTAATTTCAAATTATACCGATTATCAAACTCTGTAGCGCGAATGACTAAGCATTTTGAATAACCTTCTTGTACATCTTCAACGCCCCAATCACCGCTAACCGATTGATTTACAATGTTTTTCAACAAAGTAGATTCATATTTGCTGGTACAAAGACAATCCAATAAATTTTTACTGGATGGCAAATATAATTTGGGGTCAAACCGCCCACCACTCACGCGATCCGACCAAACCACAAATGTTTTTTTCTTTTCGACCGCTTGTGGCAGCGTGATGCCTAACTTTTCTAACAAATAACCATCTATACTTGCCAATAATTGGGCGGTTTGGGCTTCTTTCTGGCGTTTTTCCGCGTAAGCGGCTTGCATTTGATGAACAATTTGTTGTTGAATATCAAGCGGTGGAATTGGAATCTGTAAGTTTTCAAATTCTTTTGTATTGACACTTTGAACCGTTGTACTATGTTTTACGACACACGACAAAATTTTATCTTGAAAAGTTCTTAAAAAATGAGCAAGATAATAAGGTGTGACCTTGTTATCTTGAATGATGAGTGCTTTAATATCTTGATTAATGGTTACATCTTTTGTATTTATCGAAACGGGAAGCGTATGTTGTAAAATGCCACTTCTAACAACCATTAAAATATTTCCTTTCGGAATCAGTTTAGTTGCTGAATTTTTTAAACCTGCTTCTGTAATCATATCTTCACTCGTAAAAATCTCCAACTCACCAAAATCTTTTGGCGAAACCCAATGAATATCTCCATTCCAATAATTGGGTTTGGATTTATCAGGCGTTCCACCACTAAAAGTTTTAACAAGTGAACTTAGTTTTTGTGAAGGATAAATTGAATTTATGGAATTAAACTTTTTGGCATAATTTCCATAGCAATCCAATCTGCCTTCCAATTCCCCCCTCTGTACAAGAAACATTTTTTGGGCTACAAAGGGGGGAATTGAAAATTTGTGAGCGTACCATTTTCAAGGTTTGCAATAAAACGCTCAATCGTTTGACTAATTTCGGGCAAATCATTGAGATTCGACGGTTTTCCGGTTGCATCATAACCAATATGTTCCGCCATCGCCATCAAAATCGGATAATTCGGCAACGCCGTTTGTTTGCGTTGTTGAAAGGTTTCGGCAAGTTCCTCTTGCAATGCGTTCCATTTTTCGGTAAATGCCTCATTAATTGCGTCTTTTTTGGCTTGAGTCGCGTCATCTTTGGCTTTCGCCAATGGTTTTAACGCATCTTTTTTCGCTGATTCCCATTGTTGAAAGGTTTTAGCAACCTTTTTTTCAATCAAAATCGCCTGTTTCAAATCGTCTTGAATCGTTTTAATGGAATCCGTCATCGCCTGTGTATGCTTTTTCAAAAACAACACACTGCTTTTCACGCCCGCGCCCGTATGTGTAAACGTCGTTTGCGGCAGCGAAACCACTGCCACAATCCTAAATTTGCGTTCCATATCATCGCGGACATATTGCAAACTGCTATTCGTCAAAATGCCGTCAGGAATCACCACCGCCAAATAACCACCTGCTTTCAAGAATTTATGACATTGTTCGATAAACAACACTTCCGTACTTTGATTGTCGCGTCCAGTTGGCATTTGTTTGGATTTGACCGCCGCATCAATCCAATGAACCTCTTTGACCGCAAAATCATAATACGGTGCGCTACCTTTATCAAATTGCATATATGTTTTTTCAGTTTGCTTCATCGTCGAGCCAAAAGGCGGGTTTGTGACGATAAAATCAAAACTATTCGCCGTAAAACCTTTATTTTTGGTCTGATTGGAAATCGCCTCAATCGGATACAAGCCATCGCACGCAATGACATTGGTATGTCCATCATCATTGATAATCATATTCATCTTAGCGACACGGGCAATTTGCTCATTGATTTCGATGCCAAACAACCGTTTTTCAGCGAAATCATGCCAATACCGTTTCCAACTTTCTCTATCATCGGGGTCATCCATATAATTGACATAATTTTTAGCGGCTTTCAAACGCACCTTTTCCAACGCATACAGCAAAAAACCACCACTACCGCAACTCGTATCCAACACTTTGGATAAATTCGTAATGGGCAATGCATCAATCATCATCTTGACGACAGGTCGCGGCGTAAAAAATTGTCCAAACTCGCCCCGAAAATACGAGTCTAAAAACGTTTCAAAGGCTTTGCCTTTGCTATCCAAATCGGTTTTAGTGAGATTGATTTTTTGTAAATAACGGACAACGGTTTGCATGCGTTCGGGCGTTAAGTCAATCGGCTTATTAAAAACTTCGGCATCTTGCAATTTGCCTTGTTCGTAGAGCAAATCAATCCGTTTTTTCAAATCATGGGGCAATTCTTCGGCAAAAATCTGAAATTGATAGGGTTTGCCTTTTTCGGTGTTCTTTTCGTCCCAAATTTTACAAAAAATCAATTTATCCAATTCATCAAAGGCTTGAGAGGGATTCAATTCGCCGCCTGCCCAAAGCGCGTCATGTGCCTGTTTGAAGGTACGAATCAAATCACTTTCGGCTATTTTACTCAAATCATGGAGGGAAACCACTTTTTCCGCGTTGAACCGATACATGCCGCCTTTGACAAATTGAAATGGCATGGTTTCCAATTCCCCAAATTGCGGAATATTAGCCACTTCAACGCGTTTATTCGTATTTTTATCAAATTTGTAAAATTCATCTTTATCGCCTTTGGTGACCCACACATATTTCGTCGTTCCCGCGAGCGCGTGTGCATATGCAAAGGCTTGAAGTACCGCATTTTTGAATTCTGCTTCCGAAATATTGAGTTGTTTGCACTCGACGACGAGATACGGTTGCGAAAGCGCGTCATCGTGATACACCAAAATATCGGCTTGTTTGGTAGAACTGCCAAGCGTCACCGTTTCATTAATCGTAATATGATGATTGGGATAACCATATTCCAAAATCAAGCGACAAAAAATTTGGGCTTGTACTTGTTCTTCGGGGTCGGTATAACGCCTTTTTTTGCCTTGATAGCAGTAATTAATATTTTTGCGGTCATCGTCAAAGGCGATGTAACCCATTTCGATGCCTTTTGCAATAAAATCCATGATATGAATTGGTGTGATTTAAAATGCAAAGGTAGTGATTTTTACTAAAAAGACTATTATTGCGCTCGTTCATCGTTTACTCAAAGGAGGAATAGCCAATTGCCTCCTAATGACATTTGGTTTTCTAAATGAAACCTTTTAACTTTGTCTAAAAATCTGAACAATGTCTATAATCGGAAGTGAAAAATCAAAATCAAAACGCGGAGCCACTAAATTAGTCGTTCCCGATTACTTAGTCCGAGAAATCATTGATGGAGACCGATGGTTTTACAAAGGTTATCGAGATGTTTTGTCGGGATTAAAAACCAAAGAAGAAGTCATGGCATGTAGTACCTATCAATCCATTTTGGTGAGTTACATCAATACCAAACTCTGGATTCGACTCGAAGAGGAGCCTTATTGGGTTATGACGAATGAAATTGGCAATAATCTTTCAAAAAAAAGCAAAGCAGCGTATGACATTGCCGTTTTTGCTAAAGAAAACTTGCCTGCTGACCGCATTGGTGCTTATTATGCGAATGTGCCACCCAAATTAGTCATCGAAGTGGATGTCAAAATTGAAACCGAATCCAAAACACCAGCAGATATTACTTGGATGCTCAAAACCAAAAAATTACATGAATTTGGCGTTGAAAAGGTGTTTTGGTTTTTCACAACGAGCCAGCAAGTTGTCATTGCGCAGAGAAACCAGCATTGGATTG
>JBDLWG010000161.1:0-6314 GCA_039804385.1 Bacteroidota bacterium | reverse complement strand
TGATATAGGATTATTTTGATTTAAATTTATCCAAACCACATTGCAAAAAGGCTTGATACGTTTTCGGTTCAGGCGTGAAACCAACAGGTTGATTCAACACTTTCAACGTATTTGGGTCGAGCAATACATAATAAGGTTGTGAATTGCGCCCAAAATGCACGGCTTCAAAATCTGCCCATTTATTGCCAACTGTTTTTTTAACTTTATTATCAAATGTAGAAGTATAGACTTCATTGTTTAACAAGGGTTTACGGTCATCTGTATAGAGTGAAATTAAAATATATTTATCTTTTATTAATTCATAAACGCCTGTTTTGCCCCAAACTAAATCTTCCATTTTGCGACAATTGACACAGCCATATCCTGTAAAATCTAATAAAATCGGTTTATTTTGCGCTTTTGCAACCGCCAAACCTGCATCAAAATCGTGATAACAATCCAAATTCAAGGGGCAAGATTTCGGGTAAATGTAACTATGTCCCGCAGGCGGCAAAATCCCACTTGCCAAAGCAGGCGTTTTAAACGTCCCCGATTGAAGGTCGTATCGAAAACCCATGACTAAATAAAAGAAGGTCAAAATCGAAAGCCCTATCATACTCGGGCGAACCCAAGCGAATTTATTAGGTTGCGCCGCTTTTTTCTTGCTGCTGACGACATATTCAGGCTTGAAACGGAGGATTTTGGCAAAATATAAGCCCAAACCCAGTGCACAAAGTACCCAAATCCCCAACATCAATTCATAGGGAATGAATTTTTTATTCATCGTCAAATCAGCAACCGAGAAAAATTTAAATGCCAAAGCGATTTCGATAAAACCTAACACGGCTTTTACATCATCCATCCATCCGCCCGATTTCGGCAGCGATTTCAACCAAGCGGGAAAGGCGGCAAACAAGCCAAACGGCAATGCCAAAGCGGTTGCAAAACCCGTCATGCCCGCAATCGGACCCGAAAGATTGCCACCTGTCGCCGTTTCGACCAATAAAGTACCGATTATTGGACCCGTACACGAAAACGAAACGAGTGCGAGTGTGAATGCCATAAAGAAAATGCCTATCAAACCGCCTCGATTCGACGCTTCATCTGATTTATTGAGCAACCAACTTGGCAACGTGATTTCAAAATAACCAAAGAAAGAGATAGCAAAAACAATGAATAAGATACCAAATCCAATATTAAACCAAACATTGGTAGAGAGCAAATTGAGTGCGTCTGCCCCAAAAAGGCTGGTGACAATTAAGCCTAATCCAACATAAATGACAATTATTGATAATGCGTAAATGGCTGCATCCCAAAGTCCTTGCGCTCGAGTACGCTGCCCTTTGGTGAAAAGTCCGACCGTTAACGGAATCATTGGAAAAACGCAGGGCGTTAAAATGGCGAAAAGTCCACCCAAAAAACCCATGAGAAAAATCCACCATAAAGTTCCTTTTTCGGGATTGACATTCGCACCTGTTGCATCGCAAGTAACATTTTCATCCGTTTTGTCAAATTTAAATTGATTGACAGGATGCTCTTTTTGCACATTGGGAGGTGTGGAAGTTGAATTGGGATTTACCTCTGGCGCGGCAGTGCCTGCAACGGTTCCAATCCCTGTTTTTAAATCAAAAACGACTTCCACAGGGTCAGGCGGCAAACATTTTCCTGCATCACAGGCTTGCACTTCAATCGTCGCTTGAACAGGCGTATTTAAATCTTTGACTTGGACACGCTGCGTAAAAGTCGCATCTTGTTCAAAATCAACCAATTGCATTTCAAATTGCTTATCAAAATGGTCGCTTTTATGGGAACTCGCCTCACTTGCTTTGCCCGATTTGGCAGCGTTTTTGACCTCAATCAAGGTCGGATTGGGACCCCCATCTTTGATAAATTGCGAATAAATATGCCAACCTTTTGCAATTGAGGCATTGAAAACCAAATCATATTCGGTTTCGGACACTTTTTTGCTTGTAAATTGCCATGAAACGGGATTTAAACCCTCTTTTTGATTGGGCGCAGCAGGCAGCGCATTAGGAGTTGGATTCGATAAAGTAGTTGGCGGCGGTGTTGCAGGTATGCTATTCGGTTTCGCAGGTGCAGCAGGTGCAGGCGCGGGTTTCGGCGGCGTAACGGTTTTGTTAGGCGTTGCTTGCGCTATCAAACCACCTGATTTTACCTTTGGCAGCGCGGGTTGTGCAGGCGCAGGCGGCGTATAAGTCGGTGCAGGGGCAGGTTGCGCAGCAGGTTGTGAAGGCGTTTGCGGGGCAGATGCAGGCGTGATTTTAGGGTTAGTCGGCAATTTGAAGGTAAAATCCTCCTCTTGCGGCGGCAAACATTTTTCTTCATCGCAAGTGCCGAACCGAACACTGCCCACAATTTTCGCAGTCGGGTCTTTGACCTTGACGCGGCGCACAAACGCCACTTGTTGACTGAACTTGGTGATGTTCATATCAAACATTTTGTCGTAACCACTTTTTTTATGGTCCGAAACTTCTCGACTCGTGCCGACAAAGGCGTATTGCGGCGCGGGTTTGAAGGTAAATTCTGTTTTAATCGGTCCGTCATCGCTCGGCAAAAATTGGGAATAAATATTCCAACCTTTATCCAATTTAGCGGTCGCAATGAGGTCATACTCGTCTCCGGCAACAGGGGCAGCCTCAAAAGTCCAATGAACAGGTTGTACGATTTGACTATAAACAGGGCTCGCAAACAAAAATAACAATGCAATTACATGAAAACGCATGGCAAAATAGGCTATTATGACTTTAAATCGCGCTGAAAACGGGGGTTTTGGCGCAAATAATTGTGTGATTCTCTTGTTGAACGTGCAAATATAATTAAAAATTATTTCTAACATAGAAAACGAATCAAGAAACAGGAGCGTATCACCGATTTAGGAGTCGGGAAATAAATTTTCCGACTCCTAAATTGGTGATACACCTTAATTTTTTGTTTCTTTGTAGCTTTTTAATACTTATTCTCTTTAAAAAACCACAAAATGTTGAAAATTTTAGACCGTTATATTGTCAAACAATATTTGCAAACTTTTTTTTTCGTGGTGTTAGTATTTACACTCATCGCTTGCGTGATTGATTTTAGTGAAAAAGTGGAAGATTTTGCCAAATCCGCTATCACGAAAAAGGAAATTTTGGTGGATTATTATTTTAATTTTATTCCACATATCAACAATTTGTTGTTTCCGCTTTACGCGCTGATTTCGGTGACCTTTTTTACTTCTCGATTGGCGTACAATTCGGAAATTATTTCGATTTTGAATGCAGGCGTTAGTTTTATGCGCATCTTGCGCCCATATATGATGGGCGCGTTGGTTATCACAGGATTACACTTTGCGATGAATCATTATATCGTTCCGCAAGGGAATAAAAGACGAATTGCTGTCGAAAATAAATACGTTTGGACGCGCAATGACAAGGGCAAAACCGAACATGTTCATTTGTTTTTAGACCGCGAAACGAAAGTTTATATTCAATTTTACCGAAAACCAGATACAACAGCGCGTGATTTTCGGGTTGAAAAGTTCAAAAATGGAGAATTAGTGAGCGTTTTGAAAGCTGAAAATGCCAAATGGAAAGGTTATCCGAATCATTGGCTCTTGGAAAACGTGCAAGAACGCACGTTCAATGGCATGCACGAAACTTTGAAAGTGCATAAAACATCGGTGGATACGACGATTAATGTTACGCCTGAAGATTTTGTTCGATTTACCAATCAAAATGAAATGTTGAATAGTTTTGAATTAAAAAAAGAAATTAATAAACGCATCGAAAGGAGCGCGGGTAACACAAAAAGTTTGGAAGTTGAGTTGAGTAGGCGTTCTGCGGAGCCGTTTACGATATTTATTTTGACGCTGATTGGGGTTGCACTTGCGGCGCGGAAAGTGCGCGGCGGGATGGGATTTCATTTAGCTATGGCGATTGGGATTGGCGCATTGTATATTTTTGTGTCGAAATTTTCGATGACTTTTGCCGCATCACCGTTGTTGCCTGCGACGATAGGCGTTTGGATACCCAATTTTATTTTTGGTGCAGTCGCAGTATATTTGGTGGCAAACGCACAACGATAAGTGGTTAAATAATTGATTACCAAACCTTTGGAGGGTTTCAAACCCTCCAAAGGTTGTTGCTATCTATTTATAAAATCGTTATATCTCCTGTAAAAATTTCGATTGCGCCGTCTTTAAATAACACTTTTGCTTGATACATTAAAACCGTTCCTGCTGGCAAACCGCCGCCATTCCAACTATTTGTTTCATTATTAGGTTGAAAATGAGTTTGTTGGAAATGGAGATTGCCCCATCTATCCACTACTTGCAAAACGACGATTTCTGTCACTTCTTGGTCTGCATATATCGTAAAAGTATCATTTAAACCATCGTGATTGGGACTAAAAACGCTCGGAAAATACACCTTTCGCGGTTTGGCAACACCAATCGCCACTTTTGCCGCCACTTTACAATCCATACTATCTTTTGTAACGATTTGATAATGAATGGTTTGTAATGGTTTTACCATTGGATAAAGGCACGTATCACAATCCAAAAAAGTTTTGGGAGTCCATTGAATGGATTTGGGTTGGAAATTAATTTTCGGATTTAACATCAATGTATCGCCTAATATCAAATGATAATCGGCAGTATCAAAAACCACAATTCGTTGGGGCGGCTGCGGAACAAAAAGGGTATCGGCATGAACACAACCTAAACTATCTTTCAATAAAAATATATAATTTCCAGTTGTAATGTATTTTAATTTGTATGGAAATGATTTAAATAGAGTAAAAACATTCATATCCTTAAAAGCATAAGCAAAAGGAGGTTTCCCGCCTTGAATCGAATGAATTTCAATCGTCGCGTCTGTTGCGTCATAACAGGTTTCGGGCGTAATCGTTGCCTTTAATTGGAATGGTTCAGGTTGTTTTAATTCAAATAATGTATTTGTTTTACAACCCACTGAATCGGTTACGGTCAATTGATACGTGCCTGCGCGTAAAAAATCAGCGATTATTCCAACATGCCCCGAATTCCATTGGTATTGAAAGGGGGATTTGCCTCCACTGACTTGCGCCACTTCCAAAATCCCATCGCTTCTCCCTGCGCAACTAATCGGTTGAGCCATTCGGATTTGTGCGCGTATTGTACTGGGAATCAATGTTTTATGTCGGACAATGATGCTATCACAGGTATTCATTTTAGTTTTGCGCAGCGTATCCCAACCCACGAACGCAGGATTACAAGTCGTTTCCATCAAAAAAGTAGTGTCAGGACTGCACAAAAGATTTTGAGTGCGCAGGCAAATCCCAGCATTATTGCCGCCACCATAATAGAACGTCCCATCCGCATTCGGGCGAATATACGAACCATTCGTCCAAGCCGCCGAAACGCCGCCCGCAGGTGGTTGCGGCAAATGCTCATAATGATACACCATGTTTTGAATACAATTGCCAAAAGTCACTTCAATTTGTTTTAAACAAGCAATCCCACTGCATTGATTTGGGAAACCAAAATTCCGAAACGCGCCCACATATTGATTAGACGTATTCAAAACCCCAAAAACAACATAAACCGTTGAATGACAAAGGTTTTCAAATAAACGATTATCTAAAAATGAAACATCAGGCGTTTGATTGACAAAGGCTAAAACAGTGGCATTTGGTGGTATCATCCGCGCCGTCCGAAACGGTCGATACGGACAATTGCCCGTTCCCCAATTCAGCGAATCAATGACAGCCGCATTCGTCACGGTGAAATCCTGAACCCAAGCGGTGCGAATGCCACTGTTTAAACTGGTGCATTTTAGTTTTAAATCATTGGTATTCAATGGATTGCGACCATTTTTGAAAATAAAATATTCACTCGTCGAAATTTCATTTTCAGTGCCACAAGCGTCAATTAAAATTTCACGGATACGTGGTGCGAAATTGCCTGTACAAGTCGTCGTCCAACCTTCTTGCTGGGCAACAAGCGGCGAGATACAAACACTGAGAAACAGTGTCAATAGGAGCTTTTGCATTGTATTTGTATGGTTTACATGTTTAAAAAATACAAATATATAATTTTAACATAAATACAAATACAAATTTTAATAAAAAAAATAAAAAAAAAGGCACTTATTCTTGTTCCAAATAAGCATACCTTTGTCATCATGAATTTTTAGATAATTGGATTGGTTTCGTATTCAACGATTACGAGTGATTCGCTTATTTTTCAGAAATCATATTTAAATATTTAACAACTAAATAGTGCATGACATCCTAAATAAATAGAGAAAATTTCGCGCCGCCAGAGAAGGGGGCAGAGGGAGCGCAAGTTGATTTTT
>JBDLWG010000160.1:0-4839 GCA_039804385.1 Bacteroidota bacterium | reverse complement strand
ACTTGTCCACAATTGCGGACTTTGGCTTGTGCTGCTGATTTTGCCATTTTATCCACATCCATTTCTGGAAAAATCAAACATGGCGCATTTCCACCCAATTCCAAAGACAATTTTGTATTGGTTTTACTCGAATTATCCATCAATAATTTGCCCACTCGCGTACTTCCAACGAAGTGTATTTTGCGAACTTCTGGACGTTCCAACAAAACGTTTCCAATTTTATCGGCTTCGCCCAAAACCAAATTCGCAACACCTGTGGGAATGCCCGCTTCTATCAACACGTCCATCAACGCCATTGCGGTCAACGGCGTATATTCCGAAGGTTTCGCCACAAAGGTACAACCCGCCGCCAACGACGCTGCCCAAACTCGCGCCACATTCCAAACAGGGAAATTCCAAGCCGTAATAATACCTACGACTCCAATCGGTTGATAAATAACACTCATGCGTTTATTATTCCGAGACGCAGGAATCGTCCTGCCATAACTGCGTTTGCCTTCCTCCGCGAACCAATCGAAGAATTGTGCCGCCACCGTCCATTCGCCAACCGCTTCCATCATCGGTTTGCCCGCTTCGGAAACCGTAATGGCTGCCAATTTTTGCGCATCGCGGCGCATAATATCGGCTACTTTTTTCAAAATATCGGCTCGTGCCCAAGCGTTTTTGGCTTTCCATTTGGGAAAAGCAGCAATTGCGGCATCTACGGCGCGGTGTGCATCTGCGTCATTTCCGAAAGGAACCGTTGCAACAATCGCTTCGGTTGCAGGATTTAAGACTTGCCAAGTATTGGCATTCAATGCGTTACAAGGTTGTCCGTTGATATAATTTTGCCGTAAGGGCGTTTTTTTTGAAATGGTTTCAGTCATTTTTGGTGATTTTTTCAAGTATTTTTCCCGCAAATTGCGCAGATTTATTTTGTTTTATAAAACAAATCAACAATATAAATGGTTAAGGTTCAATAATCAACCACAACGTTTGGAGGGTTTGAAACCCTCCAAACGTTATACTATTTTAACATAATTCTTTCAAAGCATTTTCTAAAATATCCAATCCTTTATTCAACACGTTGGTTTCGATGACCAAAGGCGATAATATCCGAATCACATTGCCATACGTGCCTGCGCTGATGATAACCAACCCATTTTCAGCACATTTTTGTACCAAATCTTTGGTCAAAGTGGCATTGGGTTGAGCAGGGTCTCCATTTTTGACCAATTCAAACGCCAACATCGCGCCCAAACCGCGTACATCGCCCACAACCGTTGGAAACATTTGTTTGAATTTGTCAAATCGTTTCCGAACCATTGCGCCTACTTTTTCGCCTAACTCATTGATATTCACTTGTTTCATGTATTCAATCGTCGCACTCGCCGCCGCACAACAAACAGGATTGCCCAAATACGTGCCGCCAATCGTGCCGCCCGTGACCGCATCCATGATTTCCGTCCGCCCGATAACGCAACCAATCGGCATGCCCGAACCCATCGATTTCGCCCAAGTCGAAATATCGGGCGTGATGCCATAATGTTGATACGCCGCCCATTTCCCAGTGCGCCCAAAGCCCGTTTGCACCTCATCGATAATCAACAACATGCCTTTTTCATCGCAAATTTGGCGCAAAGCCTTCACATAGGCAGGCGGACAGACGTTGAAACCGCCTTCGCCTTGCACCAATTCGAGGATGACCGCCGCCATATTGCTCGCATCAGCATATCCCAAAAAGAAATCATGCAATTTTTGAATTTCGTACTGAATGTACGCCGCTTCACTCGTAAACGCCCGACCGTAACGGAAAAAATTGGGAAAATCAATCCGATACACTTCGGGTGCAAAGGGCCCACTGCCAATTTTGTTCCCCGTTTTCGCCGTCAACGACATTGCCATCATCGACCTGCCGTGAAACGCGCCCGAAAAACACAAAATCCCACTTTTTTTAGTGGCTTGACGCGCAATTTTGATGGCATTTTCGACGGCTTCCGCACCCGAATTGGTCAACATGACTTTTGTACCTTGTTTGCCATGCGGAAAAAGGTCGGCAAGCGTCTCCGCCAATTCAATATATTCTTCATACATGGCAACATTGAAACAGGTATGAATGAGTTTCGCCGCCTGTTTTTGAATGGCTTTGACGACAGGTTCAGGGCAATGCCCCGCGTTCATTACGCCGATACCGCCTGCAAAATCAATCAATTCGCGTCCTTCGAGGTCGTATAAGTACGCGCCTTTGGCAGAAACCGCCGTTGCAGGATTGAATACGCCAATGGCGTTTGGAACAACTTTTTTGCGCCGTGCCGATAATTCGGCAGATTTAGTGATGGTTTGCATGATAGAATGGTTTTAATTTGGGGCGCAATGTAGGACTTTTTTGGTAAACCTCCAACCGTTGTTGTCGATTATGTAACAGGAAGCACTTACTATCTTGAAAATCAATCTTTTAGTAAGTAATCCTACCGCGCAACTTGGGTTACTTATTTGGTACTTGCCTAAAAAACAACAACATATTTTGAAAACTTGCCAAATGTTTAGGATTGGCTTGAATCCGTTTCAATAATTGATTGAAATAGGGTTCACTTGGAACTTCTCGCGGTTTACTTTTATGATAGGCAACCCCTTTCATTCGTTCCTTGAAAATAGCCCTAAAATAGGCTTCATGAAACAGTGCTTTTGTGCGATATCCAAAAATTTCTCGCGTTCCATCCTCTGATTGGATAAATTCATGCGCCAAATCTTCTGGATTATTCATACTTACATCAAAATAATCAATATATTTCTTCAATAATTCAGTTTGAGGGTTTCTAACAAAGAATTTGCGATTGCCCAGAAACCATGTTTCAATACAAACATGTTGCACTATAATTTCTAAATGACAATTTGACGGCAAATCTTTATACAAATAGGCTTTCTTACGGTCATTGAGTCGTTCAAAAATGCGTTGATGGGCTTCTGCAATCCGTTCTTCTGCGCTATACCTGTCCGCATCTATGAATAAAACCAAATAATCATATTTTGGCACTTCGTTAATATCTTGAATGGCATTTGCAACAGCATTGTAACAATCAGGAACGCCCATGTCACTCACATAATAATAGTTATTATTTTCAACATCCTGATAATCATTTACTTCTGTAATCAGATTCCGAAATAATTGTTTAAACCAAAATTGATAAACCATCGGCTCTGTTTTGCCCTCGAATACAAAATAAAAATTCATAGTTGTTGGGTCAAAATTTTAGTGAGTTGAATAAAAGCATCCTGTTTAGAGCGTCCTAAACGATACGCTGTCGCATCTTGTACCATGATTTCGCCGCCTTTACGCGTTACGATTTTCCAATATTCGTAAGGTACATTATTAATGATATAGGGATGATGACTCGTGACGATAAATTGTAAATGTTGATTTTCGTGAATCAAGTCATCCATGAGCAAATCCATACAATTCACCCCCAAACTATTCTCAAATTCGTCTATCAATATCACAGAACCCGCTTTTGTCAGATATAAATCAGCAATATGTATGAATGTCCGCATCATCCCTGATGAAATTCTCCATTCTTGAATCCATTGAAGCACATCTCGTTCTTTGATTAGGATTTCAGGTTTTACAAAAGTATTGCCTGAGTGAGGTTGCTCTAATTTTATATCTTCCACTTGTGGAAAAATTTCGATGAAACGTTGTTTAATTTTATTAAAAACGTCCAGTTTTCGACTGGCGCAAGCATATAATTTAATTTCAATGGATTCATTACTATTTTTAATGGCTTCTAAATTTTTGTATTTTGTTTTCAGTTGTGTTGCAGACGGATAGGTAAAGAGGCGTTTTCGGTCAAAATGCTCCTCTTTATGTCGAAGTTCTTTATAAACGTCTTTAAATTCAATACTTTTTAATTCAGCTACAATGTTTTTAAGGTGTTCATCTTCTGCTAACACTGCTATTACGGATTCGTCAGAAGCAATTTTCGGCAACAAAGTAGCATTAAAATAAGTTTTTTCAAGCGTTCTATCAATTAAATAGGCTGTTGCATGCGCTGCCTTAAGTCGCTCGAATACGACAATCTCCACAAATGCGCCTTCCCAAACCCATTCAACGCCTTGATTGGTTTCAAATACTAATTTCCATTCTAAATCTTTAAAGGAGCAACCTTCTACAATGCTCGTTAAACAGGCAAATGCTTCTAAAATTTGCGTTTTACCGACTCCTGACGCGCCAACTAATAAAGTCAAATTAGAAGAAAAAGTAATCGTATCAAAACCCCAACCAAAATAATTATCTTTAATGCGTAATGATTTTATTTTCATTGATTTATATTTTTAATGGATGTGATAAGGGCAAATATAACTCCTTTTTGGTATGGATTTATGAGTCAGGAAATTTATTTCCCGCAATTCGCGAGCAATAAATTTCCCGACTACGAGCGTCGCAACTGTAATAAACCTTTAAAACGAAAAATTGTTGTAAGACGCTTCCTGACAAAAGCGTACCTTCGCGCTTCTTTCAGCATTCAATCTCTACCACAATGACATTTGCAGATTTAGGTTTGTGCGCGCCCTTATTGGCAACCCTCGAACAATTGGATTTTCCTGCTCCGTATCCCATTCAAGTCGCTGCGATTCCTGCGATTTTGGCGGGCAAGGACGTACTCGGCATTGCGCAAACGGGTTCGGGCAAAACAGCGAGTTTCGCTTTACCGATTTTGCAACAATTCCAACAAAAATCGCCTGCTAAAAATCGACATATTACGGCGTTGATTGTCGTGCCGACGCGGGAATTAGCGGTGCAAGTAGGCAATGTTTTCAAACAATTAAGTGTTCGTTTGGAGCGTCCTGTGAAATCATTGGCTG
>JBDLWG010000159.1:0-2886 GCA_039804385.1 Bacteroidota bacterium | reverse complement strand
ACGCACCTCTAAAAGGGGTTTATCCATCGCTTTGCTACCAATATTGCGGTGCTCCGCACCTTTTTTAGTTTGCAAAACCCTTTGAATGCAATAATCATTCTGTGGGTAATGGATAGGGTTTAAACCTCGCCGACCTTGATACCACCTAAATAATTGAAAATCAATGTTTTAGCGATGGGAGTGCATTGATTGCATTCACTAATAATTGCTCTCCTTCGGGCGTATCAAACACATTAGGGTTCTCGCCCACCTGCACGAGCAGCCCGTGATGGATGCGCTGCGTTTGCACGTATGGGTTCGACTCGAAAGCGGCAAAACCACCACGCTTTTCAATTCCATCTTTGTCAAAATACTGTAACCAACTCATAATGGTCTTAGTAAGTCTTTCATGATCCGTAAAATTACGCCCTAATAATTCAGAAATATCGGGACTGCAAATCGCTTCAAAACACGTAGAATGGCATAAAAGTAATTCTACAAAAAGCGATTTTACTTGTACAATGCTTAAAAACTGCCGAATATTGCTAAGAGATAACCCACTCCCTTTTTGATTTTGAGCGATTGATAAATGAACATGTCCTTCGGAAATATCGTCCACACAAAGTTGGTTTATTTCAGGATGCTTGTTAAGTCCATCTATATATTTTAGCAATTTCTCGCTTGTAAATGCCGAAATTTTGGTATCGAGCCACTGTAATTTCTGGTTTGTACGAGTACATTTTTGGGGCTTGGGAAAGGGATAAGCCTCAATAATTCGTAACATTGGTAAAAAATGGTTTCTGCCAATGGATTTTATCCCTATGTAACCTAAATTTATCATCTTTTAATTTTTATTTGAAAAATCAGCTATTTTCTTTTCGCCTAAATCATTTATAAAAAATACTTGAAATAATAAACCTTTTTCGGCATTACTAAATGCGCCATTCGGTGTTAACGGAGGAACAAATATTGCTTTATTAGCAAGTGCTGCATCTTTTGTACTAAAAACATATTCGATTCTCCTAAGTTTATGAGCCCTCACTAATTTAGCGTTATCATACAATTGTTGTAATGGTTCCCCAGAAAGTTTATCCGTTGTATGCTTCAACTCAACGCCGACGATTTCACATTTCGTTGCTTCCGCTTCTTGGGTCGTCTTTTTTTCAGTATAACTACAATCAATCACTCGTTTTAGGGATGTAGGTGTTGCCTTGTCAAGAGGCGTTCGGGTTTCATTGGCAACTGAAAAATGAAACACCAATTTTCCTTGATTCGGGGCTCCAAGAATGGTTTCCTCCTTCCCATTTTTCAATTGTTTGGTATTGAAAAGACCGCGTTGTACCCAAGCCTCTCGCACCCAATGTTCAAAAAGAGCCCCACGAGAACCTTGTTGTTTGGCAATCATCCCCGTTTTGCTCGTGATTTTCCATAAAACCGAAATGGGCAATCCATTGGGAAGTCCAGCTCCTTTTCCAATTTGGGCGTTGATTTGCTCCGTCAAGTTGCGGCGATACTTTTCAACGGTCATCAGCAGGGCTGCGGCATCCGAAGGATACGGATACCCCGCCACGAAATCAGACACCGTTTTAAACACCGCAGGCGGGAGTTGGCTGGGCACGTTGCCAGTGAATTGGGCTTCTAAATTCGGCTCGGAATCGCCCAGAATTGCCCATTTTTTAGACAATACCTCTGTAATCGTAGGTCGTTTTGCAAAAAAATCGGTCAAACTGGTGCATTTAGTCAACCGTTCGGAGCGGACTTTAAAACTATCTAAGGAAAGGTCCGCTTCCGCTAATTCTTCAATCGTAGCCGTTTTATGCGAACAATTTTTCAAATAATACTTGAAAGCATTCAAATAATCGGCTCTTGAGGTGGCATCAAAATGGGGATTGCCTGTATATTGGTTGTAAATCGCGGCAACCTGACAAATAAAAGTCATATCACTGCGAAGATGCGACTCATGATACTCCAATGCCCATAAATGACACCACCCCCAAAAACATTCTTTTTGATAGACCAATTCAGCGTAAAAAGGGTTTTTGGATTTCAAATCCGAAACACTTTGTTTCATTTTTTGGCGTAGGTCTTTCAGCTCTTTTTGTTGGATCTCCGTCGCATCCAAAGGCAGGATAAAAGGCGGCCAGTCTTCCAACCACTGATGTAAGAGATTGGGAACTTGGTTCAAATCAATACAATCTTTTCCTGCTTGATAAGCATTTCCAAGAGGAATATTGGTCCACAAATTGGTAATCAATACCTTTTGGGTCTTTTCATCATATTGATATTCACAACAATTCCCATAACCTTTAATATGGCCATTCTCATATAATAAAACCTCCTGATCCCAACCAATTACTTTGCGGGGACTCCGTTTGAGAGGCGTTGCTGCAAGGTCGATTTTGCCAATCGCTGCAGCAAAATCGCGGATTGCGGTTGTCGAAGCTCCCGTGAGCAAAACGATGGTTTTGGCAGGATCCAACTCTGCCGCCGCCACACAATCGGCAAACGTATTCGCTTTGAGCGCCATAAAGAGTTGATGCTTATTGTTGTAAACCCCAAAAGTGTTGGCGCTCGTTTTGCCATGAATGGCGATATACGAACGCTCTTTATCCTGAATCGTTTTTAAGGCATTGGTTGCAAACGCAATTTCATCAATCACCCGCACCTTTTTGGGATCCACATTGGTTTTCGGTTGCCTCAATTGGAACGCTAAAACATCAGCCTGCGACCAACTTAATACGGGGAAAAGAAAACAGAGACTTAAAAAAAGAAGCCTAAGCCATGACGGAACGACGGAACGACGGAACGACGGAACGACGGAACGTTAACTTTGCAGTCTAATAAAGGTTTCATTGATAAAGAGTATTTTAAAAATTAAAAAAAAATGGTTTTGTGTTGGTTCCACGA
>JBDLWG010000158.1:0-14504 GCA_039804385.1 Bacteroidota bacterium | reverse complement strand
GAAGACCCATACGCCAATAAACCATGCCGCGAAATGCGCCCATAACTCGGTTTTAAGCCCACCAACCCACAAAATGCCGCAGGTTGTCGCACCGAACCGCCCGTATCAGACCCCAAAGATGCCCAACAAGTGTCGGCTTGCACCGAAACCGCCGCGCCGCCCGAAGACCCACCCGGCACTTTTGCAGGATTCGCCGCATTGCGCACCGCGCCATAAACCGAATTTTCATTGCTCGAGCCCATGGCAAATTGGTCGCAATTCGTGCGTCCAATGATAATTGCGTCTTCTGACAACAATCGTTCCACCGCCGTTGCCGAATACAACGACCGAAAACCTTCCAAAATCTTACTCGAAGCCGTCACTTGATGACCTGCATAGCAAATCACATCCTTGATGGACACCACCGCACCAAACAAACGCCCAACACTTTTTGGGTTTTCTTGATACTTTTTGTCTAATTCAGCCGCACGTTGTAAGGATTCTGGTTGAAAAACTTCGATATAAGCGTTTAGAGAACGCTTTTTTTCAATTCGGTGGAGATAATAAGTCACTAATTCGACACAAGTTGTTTTGTCTGAAAACAAATCAGCTTGTATATCCGCTAATTTTGTATATCGGGGTGTGTGCATTGTTTGAAATGAATTGGTAAACTTGGACTTATGTGATGGTTTGAATTAGGATTTTTAGGATTTTTTAGGATTGATTGTGGGATTTTATCCTAAAAAAATCCCACCAATCAATCCTAACTTAATCCCATAAATCCTAATTCAAACCTTACACAAAAGGAGTTATTTTAATTTGCGAATCGCGGTCTCTAAATTGACCCTTTCTTGACCGCCCGATTCCATATTACGCAAAGTCATAATTTCAGAAATCATTTCTTCGCCGCCAATCAACGCGACAAAAGGTATTTTTCTATCATTCGCATACTTCATTTGCTTTTGCAAACGCGCAGGTTCGGGATAAATCTCTGCAGCAACCCCCGATTTGCGCATTTCAAGCAGACATTTATAAGCATAGCGATGCGTCACATCATCAAAAGACACAAACAAGACTTTTACATTGCCCGCCGTCGATTCTTTCGGAAACAAACTAAGCGATTGCAAACAATCATAAATCCTATCCGCGCCAAAAGAAATCCCAACGCCCGATATATTTTTCAACCCGAAAACGCCCGTCAAATCGTCATATCGACCACCGCCACCGACACTGCCCATCGTCGGCACATCAATTGCTTTGACCTCCATGATGCAGCCTGTGTAATAACTCAACCCGCGAGCCAATGTTATATCAAATTTAACTTCATTCATAGCAGGTTGTAAATCAAAGTAATCGTGGAATTTTTCCAATTCTTCAATTCCTTTTTCCAAAGAGGCACTCAATCCTGCGTATTTTTTCAAACCCGCCAACGAATCCACTTGCAAAATCTTTTGAATCACAGAAATCGCGCCGCCGCCAATGCCGCGCTCCGCCAGTTCTGCTTGAACACCATCCCAACCGATTTTATCCAATTTATCCAAAGCTGTCGTCATTTCCATAAATTTATTTGGAATGCCAGCAGCTTCCGCCATACCAAATAAAATTTTACGGTTATTGATTTTGATAACAACTTTCAAGCCAAATTGTGTGAATACTTCGTCATACATCCGAATCAAGTCTGCTTCGTAAAGCAGTGAATTTGAACCAATTACGTCCGCATCACATTGATAAAACTCCCGATACCGCCCGCGTTGAGGCGCATCACCGCGCCAAACAGGTTGTATTTGATACCGTTTGAAAGGAAATTTTATTTCGTTCTGATGCGACACCACATACCGTGCAAACGGAACCGTGAGGTCATAGCGCAAGCCCTTCTCACTCAACAAAGTGGCAGGATTTGCGTCATTGCCATCCGCCAAAGAGCCAACTGCATCTTTCAGTTTATCGCCATTGTGCAATATTTTGAATAACAATTTGTCACCTTCTTCCCCATATTTGCCCATCAAAGTGGATAATTGCTCCATAGCAGGCGTTTCGATGGGGCGAAAGCCGTACTTTTGGAAAACGCGCCGAATTGTGTCGAAAATATAATTGCGTTTTTCAACTTGTTCGGGCGAAAAGTCGCGTGTTCCTGTTGGAATGCCCGGTTTACTCATTTTTTCGTGATAACGGTTTAAAGAAACGATAAATTTCGTACAGTATGTTTTATTGGAGGTTTTAAGGCGGCAAATATAATAGGATTCGTTAACTTTTTTATAAAACTTAAAAAAAAGGTGCTTTTTTTCGCAAAATAAACAGGTTCAGCTCACCTGTGGTAGTCAGGAAATTTATTTCCCGCGATTCGCGGGAAATAAATTTCCCGACTACCACAGGTGTTTTACACGTTTAAATGCAACTCAAATTTATAATAAAAAAAAAAATAAATGCAATTTATAAATTTTTTTTTTAATCATCTATCTTATATCAAATGCCCAATTTAGCTTTTTTTGCTTGTATAAAAAACGATTTTTTCAAGCATTTAAAAATCGAAAAAAAACAAAATTATTTTCAAAATTACATTTATATAATTGATAAAAAATCATATATAAATGAATGCTTTTTTTAATTTGAAAAAACACCCTTATATTTGCACCGAGAGAATTAATGTACAACTTATTAATCTAAAATTCAAAGCCTTATGGTTTCAAATCGAAATTGAAATCATAGTACCTTTTGGGTGAAAACGTAACATACATGAAGAGAACAATACATTGGAATGCGTATCCGATACTGCGGCTATTACTGCCTTATGTAGGCGGAATTGTTACAGCCGATTGTAACAACTTGCTTGCGCCGATAACATTTCGTGTTTTATTTTTTATAGGACTGTTATGGATGATAATGGCAATGATAATAGACCATTTTTTCCAAAAGGAAGGTTTTTTTAGGTTGGCAACGATGGTATTTTGGTTTGCGGCAGGCGGTTTTTCTATGTGGAAAGCCGATGAACGCAATACCAATCAACATTTTAGTCAATTTTGTGTGCAAGATTCGTTGGTCGTGATGAACGGCATTATAACTGATATTACCGAAAAATTAAAGCATATTCAAGTAACCGTCCGCGTAAAAACGGTTTTAAATACGACTCATTTACGCGCTACGGATGGCAATTTATTATTACAATTAAAAAAAGATACCACCGTCCCCAAGCTACGCTATGGAGCCGAATTGGTGTTTCACGCAAAAGTCGAACGTGTTGCTGCACCGAAAAATCCTAATGCTTTTGATTATCAACGTTTTTTGCATTATAAAAATATTCATTATCAAAGTTTTGGAGCGATTTCAAAAGTGCGATGTATTGCGCAAAGTCGGGGGCATCCTGTGATGCAATTGGCATTTGACAGTCGTGAAAAATGTATTTATACATTACGAAAATACGTATCAACGGATGAAGCATTTGCAGTGGCTGCTGCCCTAATTTTAGGTTACAGGGATGCAGTAGAGGCAGCAATGACCACCGCATACATTGACACAGGCGCGATGCACCTGCTGGCAGTGTCGGGCATGCACATCGGGTTGCTTTATGGCGCACTAATTTTTCTATTTCAGTTCCAAATAGCAGGCAGTCGTACCAGAAGGAATTATTTAAGAACCAGCATTTTGTTCGTCTCGGTCTGGGGTTTTACGTTACTGACGGGTGCTGGTGCGTCCGTGTTACGGGCGGCTGCCATGTTTAGCTTATTTTATATCGGTCGAGCGTTGCGACGCAGGGCGGATAATTATCATATATGGGCGGTTTCAGCCTTTTTGCTCTTACTTTGGAATCCGTATCAATTATATGATGTCGGATTCCAACTGTCCTATTTAGCGGTATTAGGCATCTTATTTTATTATTCCAAAATCTATAAATGGTTCTATTTCAAATCAAAAGTATTAAGGTATGCTTGGGAAAGTTTGGCAATGGGGTTAGCAGCACAGTTGATGACACTACCGATTAGTTTGTATTATTTTGGACAATTTTCAACTTATTTTTGGCTTTCGGGCTTATTGGCGATACCGATTTCAACGATAGCCCTTTATGTCGGTATTTGTTTGTTGGTCATAGACCCCTTTTTCCCTTCGTTCAGTCCGATATTGGGAAAAATATTACAATTTTGGATGGATGCTATGAATGGTTCCATTCGATTGGTGCAAGGTTTGCCTTCGACAGTGCAAACCGTAAGTTGGGTGACAGGATGGGTTGTTTTGCTACTCTATGGAATCTTAATATGTTGGACGATAGCTTTCCAAAAACGGCGATTGAATTGGGTACTATATGGAATGTTTTTAACAAGCCTTGTCATGGGGCATTATGCCCTAAAATCATGGAAAGATTACCAATATCAAGGTATAACGGTCTATGATGCGGGCAAAAACACCGTAATAGACATATTGCGACAAAAAAAATGTCATACAATTTATTCGGAAAATTGTCACAGAACAACACGCGCACGAATTGCCGAAAAGTATCATAAGGCAATGAATATCAGTTCATTTACAGATTGTAGTTTAAATGAAAGCTACAAAGACACATTTCTTTTCTACTACAAAAACGTTATCGGTTTTGGTACTATATCGGTTGAGGTACTTGACAAGTTTAAAAAAAAAGTTGCATCTTTGCCAAACAATTGGGTGGAACAGTATGTACTAATTGTTGATAATCCGAATATTTCGATGTTTGAACTCCAAAAAAAGGGACCTTTTAAGCAAATTATTTTTAATACGTCGAATCAAAAAAGGAATGTTATACGTTGGAAAAAGGAGTGTCAACAATTGGGTCTTGCGTACCACGATATTGGAGAAAACGGAGCATGGATGTTAAAGTTGAATCCTTGAACTACTTTTTTTTGAAAAATAGTTGTTCAATTCAAATTTAAAGTTTATTTTTACCCCGTTTTCGAGCCTAAAATGCTTTTTGGAACAAAGCAACGATGAGATGAATTAAAAAAATCATTCTTATTGGTTTTCAAAAATCATTTTGTGGATCTTAAAACTCGGCGCTATGAGACAAAACTTTAACTATTTTTTTCGATACACCCGTAGCGAACGCAATGGGCTATTCGGAATCACGATTGTAACATGTGTGCTTTGGGCAACACCCAAATCATATCCTTTTCTCTGGGAAAAATTAAACAAAACTAACGATAACAATACAATTCTTTTTAAAGAACTTATAGCCTTGAAAGCTGAAGTAACTCGTGATCATCCTTTGTTTCCAAACGATAGCAGCGTACATCAACTGTTTTCGTTCAATCCTAATACAGCGAATATGGAAACCTTGACAACCCTCGGACTGTCTCCGAAAGTTGCTTCCACGCTTGTTCACTTTCGGGAAAAAGGCGGTCGATTTCTTCAAAAAGAAGATTTAAAAAAAGTTTACGGTTTGAAAACCGATGATTACGTGCGTCTGGAAGATTGCATTGATTTAGAAACAACAAATCTAAGTACTTCAAGTAAAGTGCAAGATGTATGCCAAAAATCATATGTAATGTTTCCATTTGACCCGAATACGGTAACACCTAAAACGTTATTATCGATGGGAATGCATGCCAAAACTGTTAATGTTTTGTCAAATTTTCGTCATAAAAAGGGAAAGTTTCTTAAAAAAGAAGATTTAAAAAAGATTTATGGGCTTTCGGCAACCGAATATGACCGTTTTGAACCATACATACAAATTTTTGATAATCAAGGGTTTAGGCGTAAAGATACGAGCATTGCACCGAGTGCAACACAAGCAAATCGATTGAAAAAATCGGCAAACAAAATCATTGACGTAAATCAGGCGAATTTAGAAAATTTTTTGGAATTGCGCGGAATTGGTACTACCTTTGCAGCGCGGATTTTGCAGCGGCGAGAAACCTTAGGCGGTTTCGTCCGAATCGACCAAATTCAAGAGGTCTTCGGAATCTCCGATAGCATGTACAGGAGCATCCTACCACAATTAAAGTTGGATGCAAACCTCCAAAAAATTCAAAAAATCTTGATTAATCGGGTAAGTGAATCACAGATTCGACATCCTTACCTGACTCGCAAACAAGCGGCTTTATTAATCCGCTATCGCCTCAATCACGGGAGCTACACGACATTGAATGACCTGCACAGCAGTCGGATTTTGCCCGACACTGTTTTAGAAAGAGTCGCTCCTTACTTATCATTTGAATAAAATTTCTCATATAACTGTCGATAAAAATTTGGCAAGTTTTTGGTAATATCGGTTAAGTGTTTGAAAAATAGGACTTTATATATTCGATTCGCAAGTATATCTAAAAAGTGTAATTATTGTTATGTGTCAACTACTACAAAAAGTTTATTTTGAAAAAAAATAATATTTTGAAAAATTTTGGCATTGTTTTTCTTAACCCGATAAGTATTGAAATAAATTTTGAATTGAAATAGAAATTGAAGCCTCAAAATGTAACCTTTTGAAAAAGTCAGTTTCGGATTTAATTATAAATTGTTTGAGCCAAAACCAAGCGCTGTGTCCACGAACAAAAGATGTTGTGCGTAGCAATACGCATACGTGAGGGCACCTTATTTTTTAAACCTTAAATTTTTAGGAAAATGAAAAGGATTTTTTCACTTACGTCGCTGGCTTTGTTGTTACTCGTGTCGGTATGGATTATTGACCGCCGACAACAGGGGTCAGACCAACCGAAGGTTGCTCTTGACTCCCAAATGCCAGATGTTGACGAAAAACCCATAGCGAAAGAAAAGATGGCAAGTAGCATTGGGCAAATTATTACTCCATCCAAGCAGAATGCACAGGTATTCAAGCAGTTATACACGAAAGTTTCTTTTGATACATTGAGCATGCCGTCTATCGATGGCAAATTGTTGAAAGCATTGAATCATCAGATTACGTTGCTGAAGACTAACAAACAACCCACTAAGCAGCATTTCGGAGCTTTAGAAGTAGGCACCGAACAGATGGAGCAGGTGATCGCCGCATTCAAAGCCGCTAAAAAAAGCGCGAGCTTAACAAGCGTTTTGGATGCCTATCAAATTGCGGGCGATGACCGCAAAGGGCAAGTGCGATTTACAGGCTATTATTCGCCGGTTATTCCGGCACGTCGGCGTGCAGAAGGAGAATTCAGAACGCCGGTGTATATAAAGTCGAAAGAGGATGATGGACTGGAAGTGGCGTATGTCAAAGACAAAACGGACATTTACAGCATGAAAACGGAAGGTATCGCGTATTTGATATTTCCGGGTGGTGAACGAAAGATGCTCTCTTTCACGGGTGATTATCAACGGTTTGTGTCAGAAGAGACCTCCGAAAATAAGAGTCCACAGAAGTTGCTTGCTGCTTATGCTGCGGTTTTTAATCATAAGTCTAATAAATCAAACCCCTATGGGGCGTATTATATACCTTTAACATCGGATTATACGATTGCAGTCGATAAGAGATTCTTTCCGTTAGGTTCGGTGGTGTTGGCAGAGGTGCCAATTATAGATGGAGAAGGGAAGTTGATTCGTCATGAGTTCCGATACTTGTTGCCACAAGATGTTGGTTCGGCGATTCGAGGTTCTGGACACGTCGATTTGTATATGGGTGAGGGCGATTGGGGCAAACATAAGGCTCAATTGCTGCATCAATATGGCAGACTTTGGCTCTTAATGCCAAAACAAACTGCCGACAGTGGCAAACAAGTCGCTAAAAATATGTAATCATAGTTTTTTTTCGTCAACATTTGGAAAGTGACACCTCAGTTTTGGGGTGTCATTTTTGTTTTTGGGCATTTTTTAATTCCACCGAATTCGGTGGAATTAAAAATTATTCATTCTTAAAAGATATTTTTCCTAAATTTGCCCCATCTTTTAAAAAAAATCACCTAAAAATGACAGCATATCTGCTCACCGTAGGCGATGAAATCCTCATCGGACAGATTACGGATACCAATTCGGCTTGGATGGCGCAACAATTGAACTTGCAAGGCATCCGCATTGCGGGCAAAGCGAGTGTCGGGGATGTGCATCCCAGTATCATGGAAGCGATGGATTATGCTTTGAGTAAAGCGGATTTGGTCTTGGTGACGGGCGGTCTCGGCGCGACCAAAGATGATATTACCAAAAAAGCGATTGCGGCATATTTTGGGGTAGAAATGGTGTTTCACACCGAAACATGGCAGCGATTGCAGTATTTTTTTAAAAAATTGGGCAAAACACCCAATGAAATGAATAAAAATGGCTGTTTCATGCCTGCCAATGCCGAAATTCTGACGAATGATAGAGGACTTGCACCTGCGATGTGGTTTGAAAAAGGCGGAAAAGTGATGGTTTCGATGCCGGGTGTGCCGTATGAAATGATGCACTTGATGACCGATAGGGTATTGCCGCGTTTGAAAAAGTCGTTTCCGGTGTCGCCTGTGGTGCATCGGACGTTGATGACGGCGGGCGAAGGCGAAACGGGATTGGCAGCTTTGTTATCTGATTTTGAAGATGCTTTGCCAACACATATTAAATTGGCATATTTGCCTGCTTTCAATCAAGTTCGATTGCGTTTGACGGCAACAGGCGCGGATGAAGCGGTTTTGAACCAAGAAATTGAGGTTGAAAAGGCAAAAATGGAAACAATTGTAGCTAAATTCGTATATGGTTATGATGATGAACCACTTGCAAAGGCTGTTGGAAAATTATTGGTAGCGAAAAATTGGACTTTGGCAACTGCGGAAAGTTGTACAGGTGGTTATCTATCGGCGCAATTGACGGCAAATTCAGGCAGTTCTGCTTATTTCAAAGGTGGCATTATTGCCTATCATAATGATTTGAAAACCAATATTTTAAAGGTAAAAGAAGCAACGTTGGATACTCATGGCGCGGTGAGTGAGCAGACGGTGCGCGAGATGGTGCAAGGGGTGTTGAACGCATGTGAGGCGGATATTGCAGTAGCCATTTCGGGGATTGCGGGACCAGGCGGCGGCTCAAAAGAGAAACCTGTTGGCACTATCTGGGTTGCGGCAGGCAATAAAACGCATACGCGAGTGGCGCATTTGACGATAGACAGGGGGCGCAATCGAAATGTGGAGTATGCTGCGAGTGTTGCGTTAAATTTAGTGCGTCTTTTTTTGTTAGCAACTGAGAAAGATGTAATTTTGCGAGATGCTTAGTCTAATTTGAATAATTCAAATTTTATACTTAATTAAAACCAAATTCAACCGAAACCATGCCACAAGTAGAACTCTTAATGCCCAAAATGGGCGAAAGTATTACAGAAGCAACCATTTTAAAATGGTTAAAAAAGGTCGGCGACCGCATTGAGGCAGATGAAACCGTCCTCGAAATTGCTACTGATAAAGTGGATTCCGAAGTGCCTGCTACAAGCAGTGGCATTTTGTTGCAAATTTTATATCCTGAAAATGCGGTTGTTGCAGTCGGCAAGGCGATTGCGTTGATTGGTTCGGAAGTGGCAAAATCAAGTGCGCCGACTCAACCGCCGACACCACTCGCTTCGGCTTCGTCCGCGATTTTGCAAACATCGGCAAAAAGTACCAATGGAAAATCGAATGGGAATCTTGTCACAAATTCACCTGTTACTCTGCCCAAAACTAGTGAAAGTAATCGGTTTTACTCGCCTTTGGTGCGCACTATTGCTCAAAAAGAACAGATTTCTAAGTCTGAATTGGAAACAATTGCAGGGTCAGGTCAAAATAATCGCGTCACAAAAAATGATATTTTAGATTATGTAGAAAATCGAAAAACCATAACGATACCTGTACCAAGCCCGATATTGAAACCTGTTGTAACACTCAAAAAGGATTGTTCATCTATTGAAACGCCAACTCGACCAGTAGAAACGGTTGCTACGAGTGTTTCGGGCAATGTTGAAATCATTGAAATGGATCGAATGCGCCGTCTGATTGCTGAACATATGACGTATTCTAAACAGGTATCACCCCATGTTACGTCGTTTGTAGAGGCGGATGTGACGAATATGGTGCTTTGGCGCGAAAAAGTTAAAGGCGATTTTCAGAAAAAATATAATGAAAACATTACTTTCACCCCGATTTTCATCGAAGCGGTGGTGAAAGCGATTAAAGATTTTCCAATGATCAACGTTTCGGTGGATGGAACGAAGATTTTGGTCAAAAAAGAAGTGAATATTGGGATGGCAACTGCGTTACCGTCAGGTAATTTGATTGTGCCCGTAGTGAAAAATGCGGATTGGCTCAATCTCGCAGGTATTACTCGGCAGGTCAATGACTTAGCGGCGCGGGCGCGTCAAAATAAATTGAAACCAGATGAAATTCAAAACGGTACATTCACGCTTACTAATGTGGGAACCTTTGGGAACGTGATGGGTACACCGATTATCAATCAGCCACAAGTCGCAATCTTGGCAACGGGAGCGATAAAAAAGAAACCTGCCGTCCTCGAAACGGAATTTGGAGACGTGATTGCGATTCGCCGCATGATGTTTTTGTCTCTTTCGTATGACCATCGCGTTGTCGATGGTGTTTTAGGCGGTTCTTTTTTACGGCGGGTGGCGGATTATTTAGAACAATTTGATGGCAAACGAACAATTTGATGACTTGGGATATTGGTTAAAATGTTGATAATCAATTAATTAACCAATCTCCCAAATTACAAACCCTTTTGGGAGATGAAGCAAAAAAAATGTTGGACAAGGAATGTTCGCGGAATCTTACTTTTTTTTCTAATGGCGCATTTTACCGCGCCCAATTCCGCTCAAAATTTGCGCGAACAGGCTACGGTTTTGTTCGACGCGGGCAAATTTAAACCTGCCTTAGCCCTTTTACTCCAATATCAGGAGCAAAAACCGGGAAATCTGGATGTGCAACGCGATATTGGGGTTGCTGCTTTTCATTCGGGGCAACTCGGCATTGCGCGACAATATTTGTCGGGTTTGATAGATAAAAGCCCTGACCCTGCGGTGATATACTATCTTGGCAAGGTGAATCAACACGAATTTCAATTTAAAGAGGCGATTCGGTTGTATAAAAATTTCCTCCGAAAGGTCAAATTGGATGATGTGCGCCGCCGTTCTACCATTGCTGACATTAAAAGGTGTGCTGCTGGACAAAAAATAATTTTGTTCGGAGAGGAGGCTTTAGTAGAAAATTTGGGAGATGCCATCAATTCGCCTTATGACGAATTTGCACCTGTGTTAAGTCCGACGGATGAAGACAAATTATATTTTGCGGCTTCCCGCGAATACAGTGAAGGCGGATTGCGCGATGAAATAGGGCGTGCCGATAACCAAAATGGCAAATACACGTCCGATATTTTTTCAACGTACACCGATAATGGCGAATGGCATGAGCCTAAACCACTCGGAAATCCATTGTTAAGCACGCCACAACACGAATTTATCATGGGTTTTGACAAAAAAGGCACTTCCATGTACTTGTATCGCGGCTTGACGCAATTTTCGGGCGATGTTTTATTAGACATTTTTAAACAAAATGTTGAACAAAAATCACCGCCTGCTTTGTTCACTGCGCCGATTAAAGCGAATGAAGGTGATAATGCTTTGTGTTTTTTCAATGACACCTTAATTATTTTTGCGAGTCGGCGGGCAGGTGGATATGGTGGTTTAGACTTATATCATACGCGTTTTACACAAGGCAATTGGTCGAATCCCGAAAATATGGGGCAAAATATTAATACGCCTTTTGATGAAACAACGCCTTTTTTAGCCAAAGATGGGCGGACTTTGTATTTTAGCAGCAATTCGACGCAAAGTATTGGTGGTTTTGATATATTTAAAACAACTTATATCGATGCGAACATGCAATGGGAAAACGTTCAAAATTTGGGTCGTCCGTTTAATTCGGCGAGTGATGAGACCCATTTTCAACTCACCACAGATGGTCGAAAAGGTTATTTTTGTTCCAATCGAAAAGAAGGTTTTGGCGAACGCGATATTTACCAAGCCTTGTTTAAAACGGCGCAAAAAACGCAATTGCCTTCCACCCCAATTGCGTTTTATGAAGTACCTGCATACCTTGAAAAAACGAAAAATAATACTCAAAATACTGGAATAGCCAAAGTTAAATATGAATTTTCACCCTTATATTACGACCAAGATGGCGATTTATTGCGCGGCAGCAATGCGCAACAAATGAAACGCATAGCGGATGTTTGGAAATTGTATCCAAACGTGCAAATTGTGTTAACAGGACATAGCACCGCTTCTGAATCGGATGCTTTTGATTTATATTTCACCTTGAAACGGCTTGAACAAGTCCGTAAACTGTTGACAGACAATGGAGTACGTATTGATAATGTTACGTTGAAAAGTGTGGGTTCGTATTATCCAGTGGCTTTAACGGAATTGAATGGAACGCCTAATCCCGCAGGCGAAAAAATGAACAAACGCTTTGATATAGATTTAAAAAATACGTTGAATACGCCCATTGATTTTCAGTATAATACGCCTGTGGTTTCTGAATTAATGGTGAACAAAACAGGTTCGATTTTGAAAAAACATGAAAATGGGTTGTCTTATAAAGTGCAGATTGCAGCTACAAAACGTGTTTTTGAAGGGGAAGCATTGTCAAAACAGGGGGATGGCATGGTGGAAGTGCAAGGTGATGGTCCGTATTTATACACCGTCGGTTTGAAAGAAAATTTTGCAGCAGCCGATATTTTAAAACAAAATTTGCTCAAAGAAGGCAATAAAGAAGCAACGGTCATTGCGTATATTGATGGGGTTCGATTGCTTTCAGATAACGTAACACGGCAATGGAGCAAAAAATACCCAGATTTATTAAAATATTTAGCAGGAAAAGGTAAATAAGTAATTGAGTCGAAATAAGCTATCAAGATGTAACTAATTGATAATCAATATATTAATATCGAATCAAGGTCGGCGAGGTTGCAACCTCGCAGACCTTTTGGATAGGTTCTTTCAATTGTACCCAATTCGCATCGGAATCGGGAAATTTATTTTCCAATAGCAAGGTTGACCAAAAACTTTTGTTCCTTTGTATCGTTGTTTCTCTGGTTCTAAAAAAATAAAAAAAATGCAAATAAAAACCACGTATCGCCAAATTCTCCAATTAGCTGCCCCCTTGATGTTAGGTTCTGCGGGTCAAAATCTGATGGTTGTGTGTGAAGGCGCGTTCCTGTATTGGAAAAGTGAAGCCGATTTTGCTGCGATAGGCTATGTTGGAATGTTCTATTTGGTCATCATGGCGATAGCGTTTGGGATGTCACGGGGCGGACAAGTGCTGATAGCAAGGCGTGTCGGCGAAGGCAATTTGCAGGAAGTGGGCAAAACCTTTTACGCCCTTTTATACATCGAATTGATGATGGCAATCGTAGCATTTTTATTCATGTATTTTCTCGCACCTTATTTTTTTAGTTTTATAAAAGACCCAATCATATACAGTAAAACAATAGAATTTTTAAAATATAGAGCCTTTGGAGTCTTTTTCGGTTATACTGGTTTGGCGATTGTTGCTTTTTATTCAGGCGTTGCACGTCCGACTTTTATCTTTTATGATACGTTGATTTTAGGTGTTTTGAATGTGGTTTTGAGTTACGGATTGATTTTCGGGAAATGGGGCTTGCCCGATATGGGCATTGGCGGCGCGGCATTGGCAGGAACGATTGCAGAATTTTTTGCATTCATAGCTTTTTTAATTTATATGTATTTGGACAAGGAAACGGCACAATACCGCTTGTTTTCGCCCCCAAAAGTCGATTGGCAACTTTTGCGTCAACAGTTTAAACTCAGTATTTCCACTTCGGCGCAATCATTTATCAGTATTGCATCTTGGTTTTTGTTTTTTATGTTGATTGAAAAATATATGACGATTCGAGATTTGGCGGTGAGCAATTTAGTACGCATGATTTATTTTTGTTTATCCGTTCCCAGTTGGGGCTTTTTCACAGGCATCAATACCTTAGTCAGTGGGTTGATTGGACGAGATGCGCCTCAATTAGTGATGGAAGCGATTCGCAAAACGGCTTTGATTTCAACCGTCATTACGATTGCATTGGCATTGCCATTCGCCCTTTTTCCGATACAGATTTTAACACCTTTATTAAATGGTACGGAACATTCTCAATTTATAGATGATGCAGTGCCTATTTTCAATATTTTATTGATAAATTTGATTGCATCATCTGTTTGTGGAGTCGTTTTCAATGGACTATCAGGTGCAGGCGCGACGACTTTTGGAACAAAAATTCAAGCTTTAGCCACTTTATTTTACTTAATTTACACTTGGGCATTGGTCAGCCACACGCATTTGGGATTGACTTGGGCATGGTTAGCAGAAGCGATGTATTCGTGTTTAGTCGCATGGTGGGCATTTTCGTTTTTGCGTTCTGATAAATGGCGTACTTTGAAAATTTAATAAATTAAATTTTTAAAGTAGATGTTTCCAATTTTTGCTTTTGAATTGAAAAGCGATTGGTGAAAAAAAGTGCGGCAAGTTGCAACTTGCCGCACTTTGTGCTAAATTGTTGGATTTGAATTGAAAAGCGATTGGTGGAAAAAGGCTATTATCCTACAAAATGTCGTCTTTGTCGAATGT
>JBDLWG010000157.1:0-3135 GCA_039804385.1 Bacteroidota bacterium | reverse complement strand
TGGAGCGCGGATACCCGATAGAGGATGTTTTATATCGATATGAACATCATATTGTGCCGAGTTATCAACAATTTATTGAACCGTATTTGAAAGAATCGGATTTGATTTTGAATAATAATAACCGTTTAACACCCAGTTTGAACGTTTTAGTGGGTTATTTGAAGGATAAATTAAACCATCAAGCATAAAGAAGTAGTAGTCGGGAAATTTATTTCCCGCGAAATACCTGCTAAAATGTTGATTTTCAATATCGTATATAACGTTTGGAGGGTTTGAAACCCTCCAAACGTTATATACGATATTGAAATGTTGTTGTCATTCTTTAACATTAATTATTTACAATATATAATCTAAATTTTGGTTTTATTTTGTAAATATAGTAGCTATTTTAAATGAGTAAAATTTTATTTCAAATAAAACATATTTTAAATTAACTTTCAACGATGAAACTCAAACAGGTACTTTGGACAACATGCCTTTTGTATGGTTGCACCCTATCTGCTCAAATCGTTAATATCGAAGATAAACGAGTCAAATTAGGCGATACGATTGCGTTTAAAGGTTTTGCAGATTTAGGATTTAACTTATATCAAACCGATAAAAAATTGGTTTCTGGACGCGGCAATATTCAAATGGAATATGTTCACAATCGGCATTTTTTCTTATCGCTAACAGGATATAATTTCGTTCAAGCGGATAAAACCAAATATTTAAATGATGGATTCCAGCATTTGCGGTATAATTATGAACTTACGCCTGATGAATGGGTTTGGGAAGGTTTCGTGCAAGCGCAATATAATGAGCGCACTCGGATTCTTTTTCGCGGTTTGACGGGTACTGGGATTCGTTGGAAATTGCGTAAGTACTTGAAACAGCGTGTGTATTTGGGTGTTTTATATATGTTTGAACGCAATGAGTTGAATAAAACAGAAGTTTTGGAAAATAATCATCGATTGAGCAGCTATTTGTCGTTCAATTTTAAAATCAATTCGTTTTCCAAATTTTCGAGTACGACTTATTTTCAACCGCTTTTGAATCAATTTCATAATTATCGGTTGTCCTCCGAATCTGCTTTGGTGTTTGGTCTGGCAAAAAATTGGAATTTTAAAGCGACTTTCTCTATGAATTATGATAATGACCCGCGTTTGCCTGTTAATTTTCCTAATTTGACTTATAGTTGGATTAATGGTTTGCGATACGATTTTTAAAACACATAGGGGACATAGGACACATAGACCAATCCTTTGCAAAAGTTAAAAAACGCGACCGCTAACGTCGGTAAGGTTTGAAACCTTGCCGACGTTTATACGCGTGCCGCAAATTAGCTTTTTATAAATTTAATTTTCTTTAATTTAAAATCAATTGATTTCATTTTCACCCAAAGTGCGAATTGCCTATGTGTCCTATCTACACCTATTTGAACTATGTGTTTACTTTTTATCGTTTACAGACACAGGTCGATTCCAAATATTGTCATCCAAACGCACATCCGCCAACCTGCCAGATGGGTCAATTTGAACCGTTTTCACCTTACTATATTTTTCTGGAATCGAAAATTCATAAGTCGGATGCGTCCAAGTCCAATCAGGCAATAACTTCATTTTCATTTTAGCATCTTCATTTTGTTTTTCGCCGCGCATCATGTCCAATGGAATATAAAACAATTCTTGCGTTCCATTTTCATACGTCACGACAATATCCAAAGGCATGGGCATTTGCCCTGTCCGCGATAAACGCACTTTGGTCGCTTTATCATTATCAGATTCAACTTTTTCAATAGTGTAATCAATTGTATGTGTGGAGTTTACCCAATATTCTTTAAACCAATCTAATTCTAAATCACTCATTCGTTCAAAAACGCGAATCACATCATTAGGAGTCGGATGTTGAAATTTCCATTGATTGAAATACTGTTTGAATGCATCTTTAAACATTTTTTCTCCAACAATATATTTTAATTGCTGCAAAAAAACAGATCCTTTCACATACGCGCCCACACTATACGCCGTATTTGTCATATAATGATCGGCATGAATGCTCAACGCCTCTTCCCTACCCGACTGTGAAAAACGGCAATAAGCCGCTACATTATCCTTCATCGCATCATAGCCTTTCGCCTTCACGCCTGGAATCCAGCCTTGTTTGCGCACCCATTCCTCCACATCATTCTCCACATAACTCGTAAAACCTTCATCCATCCAGCCATACAAACTCTCATTACTCCCCAAAACGCCTTGATACCAGTTGTGCAATGCCTCATGCACCGCCACACCCATCAAACTATTCAACGGACGCTCGCCTGTAATCATGGTCAACATCGGATATTCCATACCGCCATCACCGCCTTGTACAAATGAAAAGGATTCAAATGGGTATTTCCCATAATTTTCTGCAATATATTGAAACGATTTCCCCATAATCTTTGGCAACGATTCCCAAGCAGTCGTGTTTTCGCCTTTTTGATAGAAAAAATGCAATTGCGTTCCATCATCCGCTTTGAGTTGTGTATGCGTATAATCAGGGTCTGCCGCCCATGCAAAATCATGCACATTGTCCGCTTTGAAATGCCAAGTCAATTTACCATTTTCGGTTTTAGGTTTAACCGCAGCGTCGGTGTAACCTTTGCCTATTTCCAATGGATTTTGTAAAATGCCCGTTCCTGCCAACATATATTTCTCATCCATCTTGATGCTCACGTCGTAGGAGCCCCAAATCCCATAAAATTCCCGCCCAATATACGGATTTGCATGCCAACCTTGTTCATCAAATTGACACATTTTCGGATACCATTGTGTCATCGTATAGTCAATTCCTTCCTTATTATTGCGCCCAGAACGCCGAATTTGATTGGGAACTTGGGCTTCAAATATCATATCAAACACCGCACTACTCGCAGGCGGCATCATTGTGGGCAATTCGACCTCCAAAATAGTGCCTTCAACCTTGAATTTACAAGGTTTTCCATCCATCGTAAGCATTTTGACCTCCTGCCGACCGATTTCATCAGGTTTCATTTTTGAAATCCTGTCTGCCACACGCGGGTCTGGATCCGCAATATTGCGAGAACGCACATCCATCGCGCTATTGGGTTGAAAAGCGTTAAAATACAAATGATAATACGCTTTTCGCAACACT
>JBDLWG010000156.1:0-9155 GCA_039804385.1 Bacteroidota bacterium | reverse complement strand
CAATTGGATAATCAACCCATTATAAATCAAGCCTTTACAAGTTTGAACATGATTGCTGGACAACGCACGACTTTCACGTTACCAACCCTGCGTTACCCGCTTGGAATGCACGATTTGAAGGTTTGGACGGCGCAACCGAATGGAGTCGCTGATTTAAATACGGGCAATGATACGTTTCGCTTCCATTTTGAATACTTAGGTTTTGGGGCATGTGCAGACAATTATGAACCCAATAATACTTTAAATGTGCCTACACTTATTCCAACCAATGTAACCGTCCGTTCCAAATTGGCAACATCGGGCGATGAAGATTGGTTTACCTTCAAAACGACTTTGCAACAACCCAATTTCACCGTTATTTTGGATGAATTGGTGGCGGATCATGATGTAACCGTTATGAAATGGAATTATGCGTTACAATCACCCGAATATATTGGTTCTTCGAGTCGAAGCGGGACGACAACCGATTCGGTTCGATACCAAACTGGGATTGATACAGGGACGTATTTAGTACGCGTCTATTACGGCGGCGGCGACAATGCTTGTTACGCATTAACGGTACGCACTTATCAACCGATTCTAACCGATATTGGAGTGGATACGATTTTCGTTCCAAATGGTCTGGTATTGGCAACATCGTTTACACCTATCGTTCGGATTCGGAATTATGGTCAAGAGCCGATTTCGGGTTGTTCGATTTATTATCAGTTGGATAATGGTTTTTTTGGGAACACTTTCCGTACTTTTTCAACGCCTTTGCGACCCAATGATACCATTTCAATAGCCTTACCGCCTCAAACTTGGTATTCGACAGGGGCGCATACCTTTACCGCATTTACGAATTATCCCAATTTCACTACGGATGTCAATGCACGCAATGATACAGCTCGTTCGTATTTTACCCATGCGATACCACCCCGTATTTCGTTATTAACACCTTTCAGTAATCAAATTTTCGCATCCAATGCGACAATTGCGTTATCCGCCGATGCTGTGGGCAATGGTGCAACCATCACAAGAGTCGAATTTTACAATGGAAATACGTTGTTAGGTTCGGATAATACCAGTCCATATACGTACAATTGGACGAATGTGCCCATCGGAACCTACCAAATTTGGGCAAAAGCAGTGGATACTATCAACATTACGGCGAGTACCATGCCGATTCCTGTTTACGTTTCGGGCAATTTGGATGCAGGTGTAAACCGATTGTTGAATCTTGGTACGTATGTTTGGGTGGATTCTCTTTCGCCACAAGTCAGGATTCGCAATTATGGAACGCAATCTTTGACGAGTGTAACCGTCAATTATCGTTTGAATCAAAATGCAGTGGTCAGTCGCGCCTTAACAGGTTTGAATTTGGCAACAGGCGATTCGATGCTGGTTTCGATGCCAACCATGCGTTATAACACTGGTTTTCATACATTTGGAACTTGGACGAGTTTGCCAAATGGCAATGCAGACCCGAATCCAACGAATGATACGTTAAAACAGGCATTTGAATACCGCGATTTTAGCACTTGTGGCGATTATTTTGAACCCAATAATCGTTTTGAAACCTGTACGCCCATTCCAACAGATGTAACGATTCGTTCCCAAATCGGTAGTTTTGAAGATGTTGACGGTTTTATATTCAAAACGACGGCGGATAAACCCCATTTTACGGTTCTTTTAAACGAATTGACGTTGAATCGGGATATGGAATTGTATCGGTACAATTCCATTAATGGTGATTTCTCGTATGTGGGCAGTTCATGGCAGAGTGGTACGAATCCTGATTCCATCATTTTTACAAGCAATTTGGATACAGGTACTTATGTGATAGCGATTGGGAACGGGGTTGAAAGCTCAAGTTGTTACGCATTGCGTGTCAATACGTATGCACCTGCGGTCTTGGATATTGGGGTTGATAGTATTTTCATGCCTACGCCCAATATTACGACAAGCACTTTTACGCCTACAATTCGGATTCGGAACTATGGCAATGTCCCTGTAACGCAGTTTCAAGTGAGTAGTTATGTGGATAACAATGGGTCGGTTTCCCAAAACATTGCTTTGCAAACGCCTTTGCAAGCCAATCAAACGACTATTATTGGTTTGATTCCAGTCACTAATTACACAACTGGGAATCATCAATTTACGGTTGTTACCAGTTATCCAAATAATAGTTGGGATATGCGCCAACAAAACGATGGAGATACGGTGCATTTCCGATACGCCATACCGCCAACCGTGAGCATCGTGTCCCCTATCAATGGTCAATCTTTCGCACACAATACGCCTATCCATTTGACGGCAAATGCAGCTGCTGCGAATGGTTTGAATCTTTTGAAAGTCGATTTTTATGATGGAACGACCCTTTTAAATAGTGATTATGTTGCACCGTATAGTTACATATGGGCGGTGTCAGCAGGCAATCACCTTTTGACGGCAGTTGCAACGGATGAATTAGGCGTTGCCGCAACCTCCAATCCCGTAGCGATTTCGACAAATAATGCGCCACCAAACGTGACCTTAGTATCGCCTACGAATGGACAAATCTTTGTAAATCAATCGAATATCACTTTAGAAGCGATAGCGAGTGACCCAGAAGGGCAATTAGCGAAAGTCGAATTTTACAGAGGTGCGACTTTGCTTGGTACGGATTACACTGCACCATACAGTTACGTTTGGATGAACACGCCCAATGGCAATTACGCGCTTACTGCAAAAGCCTATGATAGTTTAAATAGCAGTACGCTTTCTGCGGTTGTGAATATTGTGGTTTCAGCCAATCAATTGCCAGTGGTTCAGTGGACCGCTCCAACGGATGGTTCGATTTATATCCGCACCAGTCCACAAGGGGTGCCTTTGAATTTGGTTGCGTCCGCAAGTGATGCAGACGGCACGATTGTTCACGTCCAATTTTGGGATGGAGCGACTTTATTGGCAACCGATAGTACCGCGCCTTACGCCTACAATTGGGCAAACGCGCCTTTGGGACAACATCGTTTCACGGCAAAAGCGCACGATTCGCAAGGTGGAGAAGCCACTTCAACGATAGCGACTATCCTTGTGGTGAATATTGCCCCAATCGTTTCTTGGATTACGCCAACGAATAATCAAGTATTTGCCAAAAATACACCGATAACATTAGCTGCATCAGCGAGTGATTCGATAGATGGGCGGATTGTCAAAGTTGATTTTTATCGGGATAACCTATTGTTAGGGACAGACAGTGTTGCGCCATATCAAACCGTTTGGCAAAACGCTCCTGTGGGAACGTATCAATTGAGTATCAAAGCATTAGATGATGCAGGCGCGATAACCACAGACCAAAATCGGGTTATCGAAGTCAAAGCGCGTTTGGATGCAAGCCCCTTGAGCCTGAATCGCCCCACGAACTTGATAACGGTGGATACGGCGAATGTACAAATGGTTTTAAAAAACATGGGTATTGACACCTTGACATCCGTTCAAATAGGGTATCAATTGAATAATGGTACACCGCGTTCCCAAACATGGACAGGCAGTTTGGCGAATAACAAGACGGCAAATGTGGATTTACCCACTTTGAACTTAACCAATGTGGGCATTCAAGCCTTAAAAGTGTGGACAACCTTGCCGAATCAAGGCGCAGATGACCATTTGAGCAATGATACCTTGACGTATAATTTTAATTATCAAATTTGTGGAGACAATTATGAGCCGAATAACGCGCCTGCGAATGCCCTAAATGTAGCATTTGGCAAGTATTATTATGCACAAATTGCCCAAAGTACGGATAAGGATTATTATAAATTTAGCACCACCGCCAGCCGCCCAAAAGTGCGAATTACGGTGCGACACGCAACGTTAGATGCCGAATTACAACTCTATCGGGTGGAATCCAATGGCGATTTATCGAATATCGCGTTGGCAAATCGGCGCGGTTTGGGGCGGGAACTCTTGGTTTGGAATGAAACCAATTTGAGTACGAATTATGTCGTAGCGGTCACGAGTTACAATGGCGCGTTTGAAGTGGATAGTTGTTACAGTTTGTTGGTTGAAAACGCGGATACCTTGATGACAGGCGTAAGCACACTACCAAACCCTGCTTTTCAATTCAAAATCGCCCCCAATCCTGCAACCGATGAATTTCGGGTTTTAGTGGCAATGGAAATAATACAAAGTCTTGAAAATCAATTAATTGTAAGAGATATGCTGGGCAGAAAAGTGTTCAGTAGAGGCTTGCAACCAAGCGATAATAACACGCCCATCACCGTAAGAACGGAAGGTTGGTCGAAAGGCATGTATTTCGTATCCATCCAGCGAGATGGGCAAATCGTAACTGAAAAATTGTTGATAGAATAGCGGGCATTGGGTAGGATGGATGTACGGATTTCACGGATTTCGCGGATTTTCACGGATTTTTCACGGGATTTTTACGAATTTTTCACAGATTGTTGCTTTTAGGAGCAAAAAAAATCCGTGAAAATCCCGTGAAATCCGTGAAATCCGTATATCCATCCGACCCAATGCCACTCATAATTCCACACACGGATTTTTCACAGATTGTTGCTTTTAGGAGCAAAAAAAATCCGTGAAAATCCCGTGAAATCCGTGAAATCCGTACATCCATCCATAATTCCACATAACGCCTAAAAATCCATTTCCTGTCCTTGTTGTCCCTGTTGCGATTTTTTTCTATTTTTGAAAATCGACGCATCGGGTTTGCCGAAAGGCATGGAGAAATTGACTTTGAAAAAGCGCACATCGCGGCGATTCATGCTCATTTGCAAGTATCTATCCTCAATATTCAAATGTTGAATCATACGGCGCGTATCAAAAATATCGCTGACACTAAAGGTCAAACTCGCCACTTTGAAAAACGTTTTTTTGATGGCAAAATCGGCAAAATAATTGGGCAACATCTTTCCTTGCAACAAAACGCGCTCCGATTCATAATTGCCTGACAATTGAACCGTAATATCTTTGGGCAATTTCCAATTGAAATTCGCTTTGGAATTATGCGCCCAACCTTCCACGGATTTGGTATCGGTCACTAATTTCAATTTAAAAACATTGAGACTCAAAGACACATCAAAATTTTTATGAATGATATAACGCAAAGCATTATCCAACCCAAATTCCGTTCTCAAATCCGCATTTTTGAAAGAATTGACCACAAAACCACCCATTTGCGTCGCATACGGGATGATAGGGTCTTCCACAAAACGCCCGTAAAGCGATGCCAACCAATTGCTGCCTTCTCCGAATGGATGGTTATAATTCAATTCGGTCAAACTAATCAACTCAGGTCTCAAATTGGGATTGCCAATGCGATAACTTTTTTGATCCGCCATCATCGGGATACGCATGACTTCCATGTGTTGCGCCCGACGGATTTTGCGCGAAAAATTCAATTGAATTTCATCTTGTTCATTCAACCTTTGGGTCAAATACAAACTTGGAAACAAGGATTTCAAGAAATATTTGCCACTCGCGTTTGGATAACTGTACATCGTATCATATTGAGCCGATTTGCTTTCAAAAAACGAGTGTTCAAACCGCAAACCGCCTTGATACCCAATCCCATGATACCGACTTGAATAATTGATATACAACGCATTAATCATGTCATACATCTTAAAATCCCGACTCCAATTGGCATCGCTTGGGAATCGGTCAATGGTATTATCGGCTTCGCGCACAAATGATTTCGCTCCAAACTCCAATTTGGAACTATCACTCAACGGATTGGTGTAATCCACTTGAATTTGCCCATGCTGTCCTGCACCGCCGCCTTGATTTTTTTGGAGGGTATCGTTGTTGGCAGTATTCAGTACATAATTTTTATTTACATTTTTGGAGTATTGATATTGACCATCCACCACCAATTCTTGTCCTTTTTTAGGATAGGTGCGTTTCCAAGTCAGGTTGGTTGTGTAATGCCGAAATTGATTTTTAGCATCGACTTTATGCGCCCCGCTTTCCAAAACGTTTTGATTGGCATCCAATTTTTTCAAAAAACGATCGCCTACCACATTAAAATTGCCGCCGCCTGCCATCTGCGCAATGGAAAACGTATTGCGATTATTCAAAAAGTAATCCAATCCAATACGCCCCATTTGATGGGTATTGCTAAAATCATTTACATTTTTTTGCAAATAATATTTTTCTGGATCGGGATTCGCATATTGAAAATTATTATAACCTTGATTGAGGCTACCGCGCCGATTGATATTGTACATCAACGAAATACCAATTGGATTTTGTTTAATATTTAAACTCAACATGGCATTGCGCTGTCCACTCGTGCCAATCCCAGCATTGACCATGCCGTTATAACCCGGTTTTTTATTTTTTTTCATCACCAAATTGAGGATACCGCCCGTCAAGTTTGCATCAAATTTAGCAGACGGATTGGTAATGATTTCCACTTGGTCAATTTGGTCTGCAGGGATTTGATTGAGCGTCAACGCCGTCGGTCGCCCGTCCATATAAACAGTGGTTTCGGCATTGCGCAAGCTCGGTTTTCCATCCATATCGACGGTTACAGATGGTACATTTTTCAATACATCTTCGGCAGTTCCGCCTGACGCAATTAGATTTTTATCTACATTGACCACTTTTCGGTCAATATTCATCTGCATGGTGCTTTTTTCTGCTTTGATGGTCACTTCTTGGAGGCTTTGTGCCGTATTTTCCATTGACACATTGCCCATATCCAACTCGACATTATCAGGCGGCATCAAAATCACCAATTGGTCTTTTTGTTTGAAACCCATGAAGCTAAATCGGACTTTCACCCGCGCCAAAGGCAAGCCTTCAATGCTAAAATCGCCATTTTCTTGGGTCAAGGCACCACCAATAAGGCTATCTTTTTTGGTCGCCATTGAATAAACCGCCACAGAAGCATAGGCAACAGGCTCTTTGGATTGGGCTTCAACGAGTTTTCCATAGACGCGCCCAATGGAACCCATGCGCATATTGCCGCGCGGTGCACCGCTTGGTGGTTGCGCAAAAACAGCCGTTGTCGTTACAGAGATGAGTAAAAGTGTAAATACATTTTTCATTGATATTGCTCATTTTAATTTTCAAAACAATCAATAGACAATCCTTTTCCAACAAAGTTTTATGAAACCTATCAAAAAAAACGGACTATTCGACAGAATGGGTGATTTTAACAGGTAAACGCTTACATTTGCCCCAAAATCACAGCAAAATAGAACCTATGTTTACAGACATCGCGTTATCCGTACCGCTTTTTTGGGGCGGGATTATCCTTTTGACAGGTTGGCTGCTCTATCGCGCCTTGCCGACCGAAACCTTGAAACATCATTTTGCTTTTATCGCCTGTATTTGGTGCGTCTTGCAAACCATCATCGGGCTTTCGGGTTGGTATTTGGACACAACAGGCTTGCCGCCGCGCTTTACAGCAATCGTTGTGCCACCTGTGTTATTCATTTTATATCTTTTGAATAACAAAAAGGCAGCCAGTTGGATACAAAATATTGATTTAAAACGACTTACGTATTTACACATGGTGCGGATTCCCGTCGAAATCGCCTTATTGCAACTCTATCATTTGAAAAAAATACCGCAAATGATGACTTTTGAAGGACATAATTTTGACATTTTGTCAGGCATTACGGCATTGTTGGTTGGCTTTTTTGCCTTTAACGGGCAAATGCAATCTAAACGCATTCTAATTATATGGAATATCTTGGGCTTGTGTTTATTGGGCATCATTGTCGGGACTGCTGCCTTATCGTTGCCAACGCCTTTTCAACAACTGGCTTTTGACCAACCCAATGTGGCTGTTCTGCGGTTTCCTTTTTTACTATTGCCCGGATTTATTGTGCCGATTGTTCTATTTGCACATTTGGCAGCCTTGAAACAATTGATTTTCAAAAAAGAATGGAATTAGGATTTTTGGGATGATTTGGATTCAATTGGGATTGATTTTTTAGGATTTTATCCTAAAAAGTCAATTCCAATTGAATCCGAATCATCCCAAAAATCCTAATTCAGCCCTTTTTTTTATCGAATTGCCCCAATCAATACACCATAATCATCATACGGCGCGTCCGTTCTGCGCATTTCCAATCCGTTATTCAATTCTGCGCCGTAAATCATTTCTAAATCGGGCATCGTATGCGTCGTGCGCACCTCAATAGCGCCTTTTTCGATTTGTTTCACCCGCCATTGATAGGTTGCCGACATCCTATCCCAAATATCTTGATGCACCTCTTGATGATTTTCATTCGGACTCAAAGGTGATAATTCATTGAAAGCCAATGTATTGCGTGCAATCGGACGCGCATTTTCCATGATGAAATACGCCGTATGCGCCCAACTTTCATCGTTATTCAACAACTTGGAATACATGACTAATTGCAAATCTTCTTTATTTTTCATTTTGCCTTCATGCCGTGCGTGACTGCTCCATTTCAAATCCAAAATCGCCGTTTCATCTCCGCGTTCCAAGACGACATCCGCTTTGCCATGAATCGGCAAGTTGAAAAACGTGCCTTTCAAATCCATTTCCGTACCTTTCACCTTCCAATCATTTTTCCGAATCAACTCAATCAAACTCCAAATCGCATGTTTCAATTGACGCAAAAATTGAATTCTATCGGGTTCGCGCCCGTACATCATCAAAACCGCGCCTTCTCTTGCCAACAATCGGCGGCTATTTTTCTCCACCCAATCATTCACATTATTTTTATTCCAATCTATAAAATCCTCTTTTAGAACCAATTCAAAAAATCGATGTGATAAATTACCCATCAACGTTTTATCCGTCGTGACGCTCAAAATCGGCGATTTCGTCAATTTCGCTTTATGCTTAAAAACCCATTGATACGGATAATATAACAATGCATCCAAACTCGTCATCGTTTCGGCTTCGCGCTGTTCCAACGCTTTTTCGTTCAAACGAATAAATGGACGCGGTTTTTCCAACGGTTGATGTTGCAAATTCAAATAATGAGGCAATTCAAAAGTCGGCAATTCCCCTTTTTCAGTGGCTTCTATGTCCAAAGTCACCAACGCATCATTGCTAAAACAAGCCCGAAAATGACTATACAAAGGATGTTCTTTGACCGATTCCCCATTTAATTTGTCAGGTGCGATGAATAACAAACTTTTATTTGTTTTTAAAATCGGTTGTTCGCGTTGCCAAATCAACA